>NZ_CAJODJ010000021.1:0-34023 GCF_905233225.1 Methanobrevibacter sp. UBA212 | reverse complement strand
TGTCACTGGTGAGGCAGGATCCAGTCATTCAGTTTGGGCAAAATACATTGATGCAAATACTGTATTCCCTGAAGTTAATTCCACTAAAAAAGATTATAGGATTAAAGGAATTTTAACTATAACCTTAACCAGAAATGGTGGAGGCTTAGTTAAGCCTGGTGATAGTGTTTACTTCACAATCACTTACTCTGATGCTGTAAGTGATAATCTTGAATTATGGATTAATGATTCTAAACTTGGTGATGAGGACGGTTCTGCATCAACCTCAATTACCTTTGATGCATCAGATATGGGTTTAAATAATGTATTTGTCAAATTCCTTGGTAACGATGAGTTTGAAGCTTGTGTAAGTAATAATGTCACTGTTAATGTTGTTGAACCTGTTGAAACTACCATAACATTGGAGATTAACACTACTGATATTTTAGCTGACGGCAAAATCTTAATCACACCGAATGTTGTTGATTCTAATGGCAATGCAGTTACTGTCGGTACTGTAACTATCTGTAATGACTTGTACGGTTATTATGACATTGCCAGCATTAATGTTGGTGAAACCTATGAATATTCTGTAGATTATAATGATTTCAATCCGTATAACAATCCATATTTCTTATATGCAAGATATAGTGGAGCTACCGGTGAGAATAATATTTATAAAGCAAGTCAAACAGCATCCGGAACCATATACTACCATGTTTACTCAAATACATTGACTTTAACAGTAAACGGTGAAAGTGAAATTACAGCTTATGTCGGAAGCGAAGTTACTTTCCTTGCAACAGTTGGCAGTGGTGAAGGAATAATTGTTATCGTTGATAAGGATGGCATTGAAACTGAAATCACTGCTGAAACACCAATCAAATTCGATGCAATTGGAGACTTCACATACTACGCCAAATTCACAAGGGCAAACAATTCATACTATGCTTCAGTTGAAAGCAGTCCCGTAACAGTACATGTCATCGAAAAGGAAACAAATGAAATCACTGTAAGTGTTGAGAGCATTACATTGCCTGGCGATGTGACCGTTCAGGTAACCGCAACAAAAGCAGGTAATTATACAGTTAAAATCAATGACACCGTAAGCACTGAGGTTAAGGTGGAAGTGAAAGCTGACGGTGAAACCGGAAGCGCAAGCATTACTTTAGCTAAAGGAAACTATAGTGCTGTTGTCGATTATACTAGTGATATTTACAATGTAATAGTTCACAACACCACATTTGAAGTGGTCTCAATAAGCGCAGGATTCAATGCCACTGCAACTCCTGGTGAAGTTGAAGTGGGAGACACAGTTAAAATCAACACTTCCGTTAAAATTATGGGAGCTCTAGGTGATGTAACTGTCATTCTTCCAAATGGAACTGAAATTAAAGCGGCAGTGGGTGAAGAAGTCAAATACAATGCCAGTGAAGCAGGTGAAAAAACATTCACAGTTAAGTTTGACTCAAGCAACGGTTATCTTAGTGAAAGCATTACATTGACTGTAAAAGTCAATGAAAAGAAACCTATTGATTTAACAGATGATGTTTTAAATATCATCACTCCTAGTGATGGTTCCAATCCAGTGTTCAGTGTAGATTTACCTACCAAGGAAAATGGTACTTTATTCGTCACAGTTAATAACAAGACATATAATGGCACAGTTTTAAATGGTAAAGGCTGTGTTGAAGTTCCAGGTTTGGATGTGGGTGAATATAACGCTACTGTCGTATTTGTCGACCAAAGTGATAAGTTAAGAGCAAATAAAACAGTTGGATTTGCAGTTCCTAAAGAGGACGTTCCGGCAGATAAGGCATTCAACATCACATCTCCAACTGACAGCACTTCACCAACATTCAGCATGGATCTGCCTGGAGCAACAGGCAATTTCACAGTAACAATCGGTAATAAAACATATGCCAAAGAGCTTGTTGATGGTAAGGCAACAATCACAGTGGATGATTTAAATCATGGAGAATATAACGTAACTGTAAGTTATTCCGGTGATGCTAAACACTCACCAATCTCACAGAATACCACAGTAAGCATTCCAACTCCAAAACTGTCTGACAATAAAGACATTAATGTTGTCTACTCAGGTAAAGCAGCATATAATGTTCGTGTAACAGTCAATGGAAAACCTGTTGTTGGCCAAAATGTAGCTATCCAATATAACGGCAAAACATATAATGTCAAAACAGACAAGAATGGTTATGCCACTTTAAATCTCAAAACAGATGTTAAAGTAAAAGCATACACTATCACTGCTACCTATAAAGGCGTAAAAGTGTCCAATAAAGTAACTGTCAAGCATATGATTATCGCCAAAAACTTGAAGATCAAGAAATCCAAAAAAGTTGTAAAAATTAAAGTCAAAACCAATAAGGTCAATGGAAAATTCCTCAAGGGCAAAAAATTAAAATTGAAACTTAAAGGTAAGACTTTAAAGGCTAAAATCAATAAGAAAGGTGTAGCAACATTTAAGGTTAAAAAGAACATTCTTAAAAAACTTAAAGTCGGCAAAAAATACACTTATAAAGTCAGTTACGGAAAAGATTCTGTAAGCAAAAAAATTAAAGTTAGAAGATAGGGATTGATTTCTCTATCATTTTTTATTTTTTAAATATTCTTCTTTTGGTATGAATTTCAATGCTGCTGAGTTTATGCAGTATCTGGGAGACCCTCCAGGCCCATCATGAAACAGGTGCCCCAAGTGTGAGTTTGACTTTGCGCTTCTAACTTCAATGCGTGTTGTTCCGTGAGAGAAATCCCTGTGCTTTTTAATAACATCTTCAGAAACGGGCTTTGAAAATGCCGGCCATCCGCATCCTGAGTCGAACTTGTCATCTGAAGAGAAGAGAATTTCACCATCCACAACATCTACATATACACCATCCTCAAAAAAGTCATCATATTTTCCACTAAATGGTGGTTCTGTTAAAGAAAGCTGTGTTATTTCATACTCTTCCTTTGACAAGTGGTTGAATTCTTCATCATCTATCAAATTTAAATCGACATGGCAATACCCCTGCGGATTCATTTCAAGATACTTCTGATGATATCCTTCAGCAGGATAGAAACTGGCAATCGGACGGGCCTCGACAACAATCCTTTCAGGAGACATCTTCTGCTTTTCTCTTAAAAAAGTGATGACGGCATCCCTTTGTGATTCCTCCTGCCAATAGATGCCTGTTCTGTATTGAGTTCCGATGTCTGCACCCTGGCGATTTAGGGAATATGGATCAATGATTTTAAAGAAATTCTCCAGAATCTCTTCCAATGGGATTATATTGGGATTGTAGGTTGCCTTGACGGTTTCGGCATGTCCTGTTTTTCCTGTGCACACCTTCTCATAGGTCGGTGCCAAATCACGTCCGTTGGCATAGCCCACTTCGGTACTGTTCACGCCTTTCAGTCTGGAAATGAATGCCTCGACACCCCAAAAGCACCCTCCGGCCAGATAGATTACTTGCTGTTTTTCAAACATAATTAATAATATCGGTTCAAGTCATATGTTTTTTTCGACAAAAATCTTTTTAATCATAAAATTTAAATAAAATATTATATAGGAGGAAAACTCATGTTTTACAGTACTATAATGAAAATTGATTCAATTGACAGATTAAGAGATATCAGGGATGCACTGCTTGTTGAACAAGGTATCAACCCTACCCGTCAAGGTGAACAGGCCATTAAAGTGGTAGTTGAGAGAATCGATGAAATCCAGGCTACATTGGATAAATCAGCCACTAAAAACTTAAACAGAAGATAGTGATTTAAGTGATAAGACGCGTAACAACCAGCAGGCGGCTGCTCAGAAAGAGAATATATAGGGCACCGCATTCAAGGCACAGGATTTCCCAGTACAAGCGTGAAAACAAAAATCTTGCCAAACCTCATCAGGAGAAGTTCAGGGAAATGAACGGCCCTAACATAAAGCGTAAAAGAAGGCCAAAAAGAGAAGTCATCTCTGGTTTTAAGATGTCTTACAGATACAAGTATTATCAGCAGGATAATGTTGATGAAAATGAGGAAGAAGAATTAGATGAGTAATTCTTCTTTTGTTATTATCTTATTTTTTGAGTGAATATCTAAAATCAGGCCGCTGAAGGCATCATCATTTTTTGCAAGTTCCATAAACAGTTCGTCTGACACTTCAGTGGGCTCATAATCTGCCAATTCCAGATATTCAAAACCCCTTTCGTATTCATCCAAATTTGAAAAGACAATTATCTTGAAATCATCCAAACTTCCCATAACAAGGAAGTCCTTTTCATGATCCTCACCGATTGTGGGGCATATGTACATCAAAAATCACCATTTCTATCAAAATTGAAGTTCTGTGAGTGGGGATTGACTACAAAACCCTCAAAATACTCATCATTTTCGGCCAACTCCTCAATGTCATCAGGAGAAATCACCTTCAAGTCAAGCTTGTCCAGGAATAATGTGGATATCTTGGCGCTGCCGACCGCATACTCCCTCATGTCAGTGAAGATCGGAATGATGTACTCCTTGCTGGCATCGGTAATGGTGAGCCTGACATATTCCCCCGCTTCATCGACTAATGTGAAGTAGATTTCAGTGGGGTATGTGTCCCTGATGTTTCTTTTTACGGGTTCAAGCTCCATGGCATCTTCGCTTTTGAGCTTTTTGGCCATATCCGCATATATCTGGATATATTCCTTAAGTTGGCTTTTGGAAGCCTTGACGTTTTTTTCCTGATAGTCCTGGTAATCTTCAAGTTTCATATTTATTCACTGCAGTCGTGTACGCTTTCAGAAAAAATAACGAAATCACATTGTGGAGCATCAATTGCAAGTCCCAAAAACTCTTCATCTTCAGAGTATGCCTGAACAATGTCATTTCCCACTGCCTTGTCGCATGCAAAATTGGCCTCTCCGGACTCTTCAACAAATGATTCAATAGCCTTTTTGGCTTCATCTTCAGATGTGTAGACAGGAATGAAGAACTCTTCAGCATCGCTTTCTTCATCGGAAATGATAAGTGCAACAACCTCCTCATCTTCGGTGTCCGCATTGTAGACGATTGTGAATTCCTCATGATATACTGCATGATCGATTTCATGGCCTAATTCATGGAGGTTTTCCAGCAATTCCTCATCGACGTCTTCTTCGTTTTCCAAATTATCGAGTTGCTCTTCAAGTTCAATATATTTTTCAATAAGTTCTTTAAGTTCTCTCATAATATCACAAAAAATAATTCAATAAAAATAAGTTCTTTAAAACAAATGAACATTCTCTTCCTAAACACCACTAAAGGAATACAAACGAATGCTCATTTCAACCATCACCATTGTTCATATTATAAAAAAATAGTACATAACAATATGAACAATACTATTTTGCCTTTTCACATATATAAACTTTTAGTTTCTAAAAGGTAATCTCAATACTTTTGATTAGGTTATAGATGACCTTATTTGTGTTTACATTGATATTATTGGCCTCACCTAGTTGGATAACTTTCCCATTCAATGAATCAATTTCTGTCGGTATTTTCCTTTGAATATCCTGGTGTGTTGATGAATAGTGATTATAGGTATCCGGAACCAGCTTTGAGTAGAATATGTCCTTGTACTCCTCTGAACTTTGCCACAAGGTCTCATATGGGGATGCATTAATGACTTCAAATATCTCATCGATTATATTGTTCATTATCTCCAGCGTGTATGGGCTTTCGGTAAGCTGGCCGTAGGTTTTATCCAGTATCGCTCCAAGGGGGTTCAGTGTGCAGTTGTAAAGCATTTTGGCCCATAAGTACCTGTCGATTTCTCTGGTTATTTCACAGTTGACATCTGATTTTGAGATTAAATCGGCAATTTCTCTCAGGCATTCGGGATTTTCCCCTTGAAGTGATCCGAGAAGAATGTCTGTTTTTATGGTAACTTCGCTAATGTGCCTTTCGGGCCTTGAGGCTCCGGTGATTACTCTTCCGCAGAAGACCTGTTCGGATGTAAAGTATCTTAAGTAAGGTTCATCATTACCGAATCCGTTCTGAAAGATTATTATCCTGGTTGTGGGTTTGAGGATGTCCCTGTTTCTGTTCAGGTTTTCGGCAATGTCATCGTTTGCGGTGGTTTTGGAAGCGATGAAAATGTAGTTGAAATGCTTTTTTGGAATTTCCTCATATGTTTCATAGACTGCAACGTCCTTGATTTCATAATGTTCGAAAAGTCCTGTTCTTTTGATTCCATTTTCCTTTATTGCTTTTGCTGTTTCGCCACGTGCATAGATTGAGACATCTGCCCCCTGTGATGCAACTGAGGTTGCAAGCCCAATTCCGACACCGCCAGCACCTATAACTAAAACATTCATTTTAAAACCTCATCTTTTAATTTTGTTTTTATTAGTTATATGATTTTTTAGACTTGCTCCTATTAATTATCAATTATTTTAAGTGATGGCTGTGTAATCTATAAATTGTCTATTCTAAATATTTATTAAATTTTAGAATTTTGTTTAATTATTTTAAAAAATATTTTATATTAGTATTACAAAAATATTAATATACATAATAAAATAATTTAATTTAGATTTGTTTAAATATTTTTATTATAATCTAATATATGTATAGTAAAATGGTGTGATAATAAATGAAGAACAATATAAAATTGGGTTTAATTGCAGCTATTTCAATTATTGCTCTTTTCGTTTTGTCATTATGGATTTCTTCAGCACCTGCTGATGCAGATAATTCGGTGAGATTTGGAGTGCTTACATTATTGCCTCCTCTTGTCGCTATTGCATTGGCATTCATAACCAAGGAGACCATTCTGTCCCTGTTTGTCGGTGTATTTGTTGGAGAATTCATGTTATGTGTAAACGACATGAACATCGTTTCAACATTAGTGAATGCATTCCTGAACATGGGTACACAGATTATTGCTTGCATGTCTGATCCTTGGAATGCGGGAATCATCCTTCAGTGCTTGCTTATTGGAGGTATCATCCAACTTGTGACAAAGATGGGAGGGGCAAAGGCTCTTGCGGATGAATTTGCAAAAAGGGCAGACACTCCTAAAAAAGCTCAATTATTTACATGGTTACTGGGATTATGCGTATTCTTTGACGATTATGCAAACTCCCTGATTGTTGGTCCTATTATGAGGCCTGTCATGGACAAGCTTCATGTATCTAGGCAAAAACTGGCATTTGTAGTAGACGCAACTGCAGCGCCTGTGGCTGGTATTGCAATTATTTCAACTTGGATCGGTTTGGAAATCAGTTTAATAGCTTCCGGTTTCCAGTCAGTTGGAGTAACAAATGTTACCGGTTTTGGAATATTCCTTCAGACTATTCCGTACAGGTTCTATAACATATTCATTTTGATATTCATTGTAATTTCTGCATTGACCTTATATGAATTCGGTCCGATGAAAAAGGCGGAACAGAAAGCCCGTGCCAGAAAAGAGGATGAGGAAATCGTTGTACTTGAGGCTCCGGGTTTTGAAGAAGTCCAGCCGGTTGAGGGCATAAAGTTATCAGTCTGGAATGCAATCATTCCTATCGGTACCCTGATTGTAGGTACTCTTATTGCATTCTATTGGAGCGGATACACCATCATTCTCGGTGGGGAAGATCAGGCTCTTATAGCAATCATGAAATCATCCCCATTATCATTCAATGGTGTATATACCGCATTTTCCCAGGCGGATGCATCTGTGGCTCTTTTCCAGGCAGCACTTCTCGCTTCGATTGTAGCGATGGTCATGGCTGTCGGTGAAAAGATTCTCTCAATTGAAGATGCAATCTCCGAATGGATTGGAGGAATGAAGACAATAACAATTACCGGCGTTATCCTTCTTCTTGCATGGTCACTCGGTAGTGTAATCGGTGAAGTCGGAACTGCAGACTATCTTGTGGGTGTCTTAGGAAGCACAATACCTGCTTTCATCGTGCCGTCCTTGATTTTCATTTTAGGAGCGGTGATATCCTTTGCAACAGGTACCTCCTACGGTACAATGAGTATCCTGATGCCTTTGGCGATTCCGCTTGCATGGGCAATAAGTTCAGGTGACATGTCATTTACAATCGTTGCCACAAGCGGCGTATTGACCGGAGCAATTTTCGGAGACCACTGTTCACCGATTTCAGATACGACAATCCTTTCATCGATGGGTACTAGCTGTAACCACATTGATCACGTAACCACCCAGATGTACTATTCAATATTTGTCGGTACAATCACAATATTGGTAGGTTACCTCCCGGCCGGTTTGGGAGTTCCATTCTATTATTCCCTGCCTGTAGGTATCGTTGCAATGTATGTCGGTCTTAAGCTGATAGGTGAAAAGGTGGATTTTGAAGAAGTTGATGAGGCCTCCTCATAACTTCATTATTTTTTTTATTATTTTTAAGGCATTCCTAAATATTTGATCTTTTCAAAAAAATATGCATTATTCTTCGGAGTTCAAATCGATTGACCTATAAGCCAGATTATGCAAGATTCTTATAATAAGTCGTCTTCTATTTTTTCTTTTTTTAATGTTCCGTCTTTTTCTGATATTCTATAATTTACTAAAAAATTTAGGTATACCTAAAAATATTTATATCATTAAAGCTCAATTATAATCATGGCCAAAAAAACTTTTGCCTATTTAGCAACATTGTATCATTAGCATTAATATCAGAGTATAATTGCAAATCAAATAATGTCCTAATAATCCACTACTTTCCTATTTGGAGACCTATTGTACTTGATATTGTTTTTTTGGCTGTCAAGAAAACTAAATCAGGAATAGACAACACAAAAACATCGATTTAGTTATAACAGGAAAATGGATATATGATATATCCGAAGTATGCTGCATTAGGTGTGTAGCAATCGGGATAATGGTGATAGGAAAAATATTATCATTATCCTCCTCCCTCATATTTAAAAATAAGATTTAAAAAAGTGAAAAACTAGTAATATTCATCGCAGATATGTTTGTAAGTGCAGAATCTGCATAAGAACTGCCTTTTAGGATAAAAGTTTCTTTTATTTACCTGATATCTGACTTTATAGAATGTATCAATGGCCTCATTGATTTCAGTTGAGTTTAAATATTTTCGTTTGTTGTCCTCTTCGCACACGTCAAGCAATCTCAAACGACCGTTTTTTGTAAAGAAAATTCCAACGCTTGAAACGTTTCTGTCATAGACATTTTCAACAAGCAGTTTATAATAGCACAGTTCCCTGCGATATCTTGAAAATTTGCCTGAATCGCTGGTTTTATAATCGATAACGACAAGGTCTTCATTTTCATCTTCCAGAATGATGTCGCATATGCCAGAAAAGCGATGGTTTTCATCAAGCAGGTATTCCTCCTGGCTGAATAGCTTATAGTCATTGTCAACGAAGACTTCCTTAAAGAACAATCCCAAATTATCTACATGATCGGCGATATCAGGTCCCATTTCCAAATCGTTGGCGATTTTGACAAGCTCATTTTGAATATTTACATTTTCAAGCTCATCTCCAAACCTGTCGGCAAATGTCTCGGCAACGGAATGGACATCGCTTCCCAAAACCATGTATTTGTTCGGCTCGACTTCAATTTCATCAATATACTGAAATTTGAATTCCAATGGGCATTTCAGGTAAGAATTTATTTTTGATTTTGATAATTTCATATTAACACTATTTTTTAATGAATTTAAATCCCTTTGTGGATTTGATGAGGTCATTTTCCTTTTTGACTTTTTCAAGTTCCTTTTCAATTCTTTTATTTTCTTTTTTTAGTTTATTAATCTTTCTTTGTTTGTCATAAAGCTTAACTCTCAATTCAAACTCTTCATGGCTGTCGGATAGAACTGCACTTTCATATATATGTTTGAGGCGTTTCGGCAGGTCATTCATAAAATACTCATCATTTTGCCATTTTTCGCTAAATTTCAGATATCTTCTTCTCATTTCCAAAAACAAATCGGCCTTATGGTCTTTTGATGTATTTTCAAATGTGTTATATATGTTGGAAAAGATTCTATTGTATAATGTCTTCTTATATTGCACGTATCCGTATTCATTAATCAGGTCAAGCAGAAGGTCTGATATGTCTATGGTGTCCAAGACACTTATTGAAAACTTGTTTGACAGCGAATCTTCACGCACCCGTCTGTTGTAAAGGAATTTATCGTAAAAGTATATCCTTTCAGCTTTGAAAAGGGCTTTTGTGAAAAACACGTTGTCCTCAAACAGGAGTCCTTCCGGAAACTTCAAGTCCCTGACGAACTCTCTTTTAAAGAAATTTCCAGGGGAATTGACAGCCAGCCTTAAGGCAATGTCTGCAACATCAGAGTAATCAAACACATTATCTTCAACGCGCTTTTTCAGATAGGGCATGGTATAATATTCATCATATATTGTCTCTTTTGTTTTTTCATTGAAGTTTTTGAGCTTAAACATTGCAAAATCAAGATGGTATTTCTCGGACAGTTCATACAACTCTTCAAGTGCAGTCAATTCCAAATAGTCATCCCCATCCATGAAGTATACATAATTGCCTTTTGACAGTTCCAGTCCTCTGTTTCGGGTTGCTCCAAGCCCCCGGTTTTTCTGATTGACAATTTGGATGCGATTGTCTCTTTTGGCAAATTCCCTTAAAATGTCTGGAGACTCGTCGGTTGACCCGTCATTGATGCAGATGATTTCAATGTCACTGAATGTCTGGTCTATTATATGGTTCAGGCATTCCTCAAGATACCCTGCAACATTGTAAACCGGAATGATTACTGATATTTTAACCATCTTTTTCAACCCCTCATCCTTCTGAGCCGGTCCATCAGTTTCCAGGATTTTGAGCCGGTAACCTCTTCATTGAATGATTTTTCCAATTCATATTCTTTTTTAAGCCTTTCATTTTCACTTAAAAGTTCAATGTATTCGGCTTCCTTCAAATCCATTTTCGATTCAAACAAACCTATTTTATATTCTTTTAATGAATCCTCCTTAAGTCCCAATTCATCTTTGGCCTTCAGGAAATATTCCTGTGTGTTTTCTTCAAGAATCTTGTTTAGAATGTTTGATCTTTTAAATGAATCGTATTCTGATTTGTAGCTTTCAAAATACTTCTCGTCAAAGACTTCACAGACAATGTCATAAACTTCAGCATCAACATTATCATTCAAATACAGCATCAGGTTATGCATGTACCTGTCTGAAGTTTTAAACAGTTCTGAGTTGTCCAGTATGTCAATGCATTGCCTATATTGGCAGATGTAGTGATACTTTTTGGTGTATGAATCCAGCTTGTCAAATGATAATGGCACCATATATCCGTAAAAATCAATCGGAACGCCGTAAATCTCATCAACCTCGGATAATACTTTTGATAGAAATATTGGGTCCTGACCTCTCAGCAAATCGGGAAATCTGATGTCTTCAATCAAATCTGCTTTATATAAGTTCTTGTAAAAATAAAATGGAATGCCGTATTCGTCAGGTTCTATAATGCTTTCCTCTCTAAAATAATGGAATGTACCTCTTTTGTAGTGAGGATTTGAAATGAGGTTTCTTTCCGGAGTCAAAAATTTGAGATTTGCAGAAATCATACTTGCATCGTGCTTTTTGGCAGCATCAAACATTATTTCCAGGGATTGCCTGTTGATGTAAATGTCATCAGCATCCAAAAATCCTATATATTCTCCCTGGGCAATATCCAGTCCCTTATTTCGTGCAATCGCTGAGCCCTGATTTGTCTGGGTAATGATTGTCATTCTCTTGTCTGTGGAATATTCATTCAGTATTTCCAATGAACTGTCGGTTGACCCGTCGTTGATGCAGATGATTTCAATATCATCCAATGTCTGATTGGACACGCTATCCAGACATTCTCCAAGATGCTTTTCATCATTGTAAACAGGAATTATGACAGATATTTTAACCATTTTAACCACTTTTAATAATAAATTATTTAATAATTAAACTATATATCTTTAATTATCAAATTAGGAGATTGTTTAAAATGAAAATTATAGCGCTTCAAGCAAGTCCACGTGTAGGTGGAAACTGTGACGTATTGATGGACGAAATGATAAAGGGTATTGAAGAAAACGGAGGAGAAGTAGTCAAATACTACCTCGAAAGATGTGACATCGCTCCATGTAAGGCATGCATGCACTGTGCTGAAAACCCTGAATGCGTAAGGGCAGACGACGGAAACAAAATCATTGACGATTTGGTTGCTGCCGATGGTGTAATCTTTGCAACACCAATCTATTACGGTCAGATGTCTGCACAGGGTAAATTAATCATTGACAGATTCTATGCAATCGGCCAAAATCCTGATAAAAGCTTATCCGGAAAAGCCGCTTTGATATTTACCGAAAACCAGCCTGAAGGAACCTATGAGCAATACATTGAACTTACCAAATTCTCACCGTTCACATTCATGGGATATGAAGTAATCGGTCATGTGGATGCTGGAAGTGCAGGTCCTGCAGGCATTGTTGCTGAAGAGCAAGAGGACAAATTAAAAGAAGCTTACGAATTAGGTTTGAAATTCTAAACCTGTTCAACTATTATTTTTTTTCTATTTTTTACCCAATATATTATATAATCTGAAATAAATAATGATATTTGAATGTCATTAACTTATTATTGCAAAAGGGGTAATTATGAATAAAAAAATAATTTTAATTTTTACATTGACATTGGCAGCATTCCTGATGGTGGGTGCCGTCAGTGCCGAAGGTTTATTCGGATTTTTTAATGGAAGCAACGGGCATAATTCAACTAATGATGGCAGCACATTTGTTGTAGGATTCAGCGAGTATCCACCTTTCGGATATAAAGGCGGCAATGATGATTATACTGGTTTTGATTTAGATCTTGCTAAGGAAGTTGCAAAAAGAAACAACTGGACTTTCAAGGCTCTGCCAATTATTGATTGGGAAAGTAAAGAGATGGAACTCAATTCAAATGAAATCGACTGCATTTGGAGTGAATTTACAATAGACGGAAGGGAAAATGAATATACTTGGACAAATCCTTACTTTAACAATTCTCAGATATTTGTTGTAAAATCCGATTCAGACATTAATTCCCTTGATGATTTGAAGGGCAAGGTTGTAGAGGCTCAAAGCGAAAGCAGCGGATACAATGCAATCATGAACAATACAACATTAAAGGATTCACTTGGACAAATTAATCAGGTCAGAGATTATGAAATCACTTTCATGGACTTGAAATCAGGTGTATGCGATGCCGTTATTATGGACTCTCCAACGGCGAATTATCATATTGTTGAAAAATTCAATAATGAAGGATTTAAAATACTTGACGAACCTGTAACATTTGAAAAATACGGCGTGGCATTCAAAAAGGGAAATGACGGGCTGAAAGATCAGGTTCAAAAGACTCTGGATGAAATGTTCAAGGATGGAACAGTCGAGAGGATTGCCCAAAACTACAGCGATTATGGAATTAATGAAGGGATAATTTATCCATAATCCCTTATTTTAAAAAACGAGTGTTTCTTATGGGTTTAGGTTCATTATTCAAAAGAGGAAAAAAGGAAAAAAAGCAAGAGGCTGTTGAGGATTCACACATTGAAATCAACACCGATGACTGCGGAGGATGTGAGAAATGCACAGTCGCATGTCCCAATAATGTCCTGATTATTGTGGATGATGTTACAACTGTCCGGGATCCACAGGTTTGCAAGAGCTGCAAGGTGTGCATGGCAATATGTCCCAATGACTGCATTACAGTTAACTGAGGTTTTCACGAACTGTGTCAATGAAACTTCTATCCTCTAATTTTATTATTTTTGTTATTTTATCTGATTTTTTTATCTCCACAATATCTCCGCTTTCCAATTTATTTGGAATGCCGTCGTTTAAAACATACGCGGAAGTGTTGTCTCTCAGTTCTGTTATTTTTATCTTGATTATTGAATTTTTTGAAAGGACTATGCTTTTGTTGAGTACTGTATGTGGAGCTATTGGAGTTATGGTCAATATTTCGGCAGTGGGATCAACAATAGGTCCGCCGCAGGACAGATTATATGCAGTCGAGCCTGTTGGTGTGCATACTAATATGCCGTCTGCTATATATGAGGTTATAAGTTTGCCATTGACTATGGCATCAAATCTCACTACGCCGTTGACGTTTTTGGAAATCGCAATTTCATTCAGTGATTCGGGAATGGTTATCTCATCGCCATCGGATTTGATGATTTTTCCTTCCACCATCATTCTGTTTTCGATGGTATAATTGTCACTTAATATACTTTTCAATGCCTTTTGCAAATCATCGGGATTGACTTCAGTCAGATAGCCCAATGTTCCGGTATTTATTCCTATAATTGGTATGTCTGTCATTTTTGCAGTATTGAGGAATGTTCCGTCTCCTCCTATTGAAAAAAGAATGTCCGCTTCTGAAATGTCGCTTGCAATTTCAATGTCCAACTCCTCACAATACCTTATCAAATCATCTTTTGTTTTTAGGGCAATTTCCTTGAAACTGTCTGCATTAATGAATATTTTCATGATTTAAATTATGTGGGAAAAACTAATTAAGATTTTCCACCAATATTATTCAAGACCGCTTCAATAATATTGATGGCCATTGGCATGAATACAATTAAATCAATTGCAATTGCAAGAAAAACTTGCCTGACATTGATTGGCACAGTTGGAGTTGATGCAATCTATACCATATTGCATTTTCAAATAATTTTTGCAAAAATACTATTAATTATAAAACAGATATATTAAATTAACAAAAAAAGTTTTGGAGAAAGAAGATGATATATTCAACAGAAATTGAAAATATGTGTCAGGTAAAAAAAGGCGCAAATCATGACCCGGCTCCAATACCTGAAGAAGGTAAATGGGTAAAAGCAAAGCAAGTAAGTGATATTTCAGGATTTACCCATGGAATCGGATGGTGCGCACCTCAGCAGGGATGCTGCAAATTGACATTAAACGTTAAGGAAGGAATCATTGAAGAAGCATTGGTGGAAACTCTCGGATGTTCTGGTATGACTCACTCTGCCGCAATGGCTGGTGAAATACTTGTCGGTAAAACAATCCTTGAGGCATTAAATACAGATCTTGTCTGTGATGCAATAAACACAGCAATGCGCGAATTATTCTTACAGATTGTTTATGGAAGGACCCAGTCCGCATTTTCAGAAGGGGGTCTTCAGATTGGTGCAGGTCTTGAGGATTTGGGAAAAGGCCATAGAAGCCAGGTTGGAACAATTCATTCAACAAAAGCGAAAGGTCCAAGATATCTTGAGCTGACAGAAGGCTACATTACAGAAATCGGACTTGATGAAGATGATGAAATCATAGGTTACAAATACATTAACCTGGGCGTAATGCTTGATCAAATCAAGGATGGCGTTGACCCGATGGAAGCCATTGAAAAGGCAACCGGACAATACGGAAGATTTGATGATGCCGCCAAAAAAATAGATCCAAGAAAGGAGTGATTGCAATGAGTTTATTTGAAAGTTATGAAAGAAGAATTGATCAAATCATTCCTGTTTTAGAAAAATATGACATCAAAGACCTTGAAGAAGCAAAACAGATATGCCTTGACAAGGGATTTGACCCATATGAAATAGTCAAGGGCGTTCAACCGATTTGCTTTGAAAACGCCTGCTGGGCATACACATTAGGTGCTGCAATAGCCGTTAAGCAAGGATGCACAAAGGCATCAGATGCCGCAAAGGCAATCGGCGAAGGACTGCAGGCATTCTGCATACCTGGAAGTGTAGCTGATGACAGGCAGGTTGGTTTAGGACATGGTAATTTGGCTTCAATGTTATTGAGTGATGAAAGTGAGTGCTTTGCATTTCTTGCAGGCCATGAAAGTTTTGCTGCAGCCGAAGGGGCAATAGGAATTGCAAACTCAGCAAACGAAGTCCGCCAGAAACCTTTAAGGGTAATTCTAAACGGTCTTGGTAAGGATGCCGCATTAATCATTTCAAGAATCAACGGATTCACTCATGTGGAAACAGAATTCGACTACTTTACAGGAGAGGTTAAGGTAGTTAAAGAGAAAGCCTACTCCGACGGTGAAAGGGCAAAGGTAAGATGTTACGGTGCCGATGATGTTCGTGAAGGTGTAGCAATCATGCATCTTGAAGGCGTTGACGTATCAATTACAGGAAATTCAACAAACCCTACACGTTTCCAGCATCCTGTGGCCGGAACATACAAGAAGGAATGTATCCTTCAGGGCAAAAAGTACTTCTCAGTTGCTTCAGGAGGGGGAACAGGAAGAACATTGCACCCAGACAACATGGCGGCAGGACCTGCATCCTACGGTATGACAGACACCCTGGGAAGAATGCACTCAGACGCCCAGTTTGCCGGTTCATCATCAGTTCCTGCTCACGTGGAAATGATGGGACTGATTGGTATGGGAAACAACCCAATGGTTGGTGCTTCAGTGGCAGTGGCCGTTGCGGTCGAAAAGGCTATGAAGGAATAGGGATTCAATTCCCTTCCACTTATTTTTTTAATATGATTTCAAAGATTAAGGTGATATCTTGAGTACTATGTGGGGATTGACAGTAAGGGGAATCTGTGAATTTGATGGAAAGGTTCTGCTTTTAAAGGTCAGGTCCAAATCAGCACATGATGCCGGTAAATGGGAAATTCCCGGAGGCAAGGTAAAGAAATGTGAATTTTTCGATGAGGCCCTAAAAAGGGAATACCTTGAGGAAACCGGCCTTGAAATAGACATTGTCTCATTGCATAATGTTGTGAGAAATGATTATACTGCATGCAAAACATCTGAAAAGGTTAAATCAATTCAGCTTATCATGAAAGTGACATGCGACAGCAGTGAGGTTGCGATAAGCGAGGAGCATGATGAATACGGATGGTTTGATATGGATGAAGTCGATGAAATGATTGAAAACGCTTTGTTGACTCCGCCTGCGGTCAATGCATTTAAAAAATAATGGTATGAGATGGCTACTGTTGTAACCATCATGTTTTGTTGGCTACATGTGTAGTCAACCGAATCATTCTAGTTTTAATAATTTTGCAGCGTTTTCATAAAGAATCTGCTGCCTTTCTTCATCGGTCAGGTCGATTTTGTTGAAGTATCTCATTTCGCTGACTGACTCCCACATCGGATAGTCGGTTCCCCACAGCACCTTGTCTGCACCATATGAGTGGATCAGTTCAAGTGCTGTTTCAGGGCTCAGCGCATATAGGCTTGAGCTTAAATCAACATAAAGATTTTCAAAATCAGATAATTGGCGGGTTGCCTCTTCCCACATGCTCCATCCGGCAAAATGAGCTCCAATAAATGTTATGTCCGGAAACTTTTCTAAAAATGGTCTGATCTGTTCAGGATTTGAATAGTTATATCTGAAGTCGCCGCAGTGGACAAGCATCGGAACATCTGCTTTGCTTACCACTTCGCCTATCCTGAATGCACGGTCCTCATTCATGGCGAACTGCTGGAAATCTGGATGAAGCTTGACGCCCTTCAAACCCAATTCGATAAGATAGTCAAAATCGCCCTGAATGTCATCACTGTCAGGATGAAGGGTTCCAAAACCAGTAAATAAGTCTGGATGAGTGTTTACTGATTGGGCGATGAATTCGTTTATTGATTTTACCTGCTTTGGAGTTGTCGCAACGGAATGTACAAGGTAATGTGTCACTCCAACTTCGCTTCCGTCCCTTATAAGGTCATCCAGTTTGCCGTTCAAAGACATGTCCAAATCATAGAAATCCCTAATTCCCAAAACTGCCTTGTCTGCAATTTTTTCCGGATAAATGTGACAATGTGAATTTATAATCTTTTGCATATGTTGGTCTCCTGCTTAATATAGTTTTTCACCGGTATACAGATTCTCTTCTGTGTATATTCTAATCAGTCTGTCAATCAAATCATCATACATTAATCTGTGACCCACTGCTCCTCCGTAAGGTGTCTTTACATTGTTCAGTGACTTGTCTGAAAATTCGCTGCAGTTGTTAATGATATACCACATTCCATGAGGGGTATATATGAACAGTTCACCTTCCCCTTTTGAATATCCTTTCTTGAAGCTGTCCTGAGGGTCGTAGATTTTAGTTGAATGCACTGCCAGTCTTGAAAGGTCCTGTTCGGGCCTTGTGCCTGTCTTTTCAAACAGCATATCCAACCATTCGTATGACTTGTCAATTAAATTAGCTTTTTTAATCGGATCGGCAAATGCTTCCTTTACTTTGTTCTGTCTTGACTCCAAAGTGTTTGTTATTCCAAGAATCTCTTCAACCTTGCTGACATCCTTTTCAAGGCATCTCCATCCTTCAGGTCTTCCGGTGACCTGAATATTGCCTTCTTTAAAATCCATTCTTCTGAACTCTCTAAAGTATGGCTTTACCTTTTCGAACTCTTCATCGGGAATTCTTCTGTTCAATCCATATAGATATCCATATTCGTTAGCGTCATAACATTTGGTTTCAAGTTTTAAATCTTCATCTGCCATAAGTATTATTATATTCAGATTTGAATATAAATCTATTGTAACATGAACATAAACTAATATCAAAATATATTATATTCATTAAATTTAATTATTTTCAAATTTATTATTCAATTTCTAATTTTAAATTAGATTAGTAAGTTATTTTTATATTGAAAACCAATATTATTATCATGGCAAAAGTAAGTATTATAGGATCAACTGGAATTATTGGCAAAAACGTTGCATTTACCCTTGCACTTGAAGATGCAGTTGATGAAATAGTAATGTTTTCAAGGCCTGAAAGTCTTGATAAGGCGAAAGGTGAAACATATGATATGTATGATGCACTGGCTGCAAATGATATTGATTGTAGACTGACACCAAGTTCTGACTTTAATGATCTTACAGGTTCTGCAATTGTGCTTATTGCTGCGGGAACCCCGAGGAAAAAAGGCATGAAAAGACTGGACCTTGCGATTCCAAATGCAAAGATTGTAAGTTATTATTCTGAAAAGATAGCGGAATATGCTCCTGATTCAATCATATTGGTTGCAACCAATCCTGTAGATGTGATGACAACAATAGCCCTTAAGGCATCAGGATTTAAAAAGAGTAAGGTCATCGGGGTTGGAAACCACCTGGATTCATTAAGATTAAAAAATTATTTCTCAAGACAAATTGACATCAACAGTTCTGAAGTGCATACCAGGGTAATTGGGGAGCATGGAGACCATATGGTTCCTCTTTTAAGTTCGACAACAATCGGTGGTATCCCATTAAAATATTTTGTGGAATATGTCAATTTGGACATTACTGGTTTAGTAGAACGATTAAAACGTGCAGGAAATACCATCATATCTAAAAAAGGAGCGACAGAGTATGGTCCTGCTTTTGCAATTTCAAATCTGATGTCCACTATCCTTACAGATTCCCATAGGGTCTTGACTGTAAGCAGCTATTTGGATGGTGAAATTGAACGGGTTGAGGAGGTTTCTCTTGGAGTTCCGGCAGTAATTACTAAAAGAGGCGTTGCAATGATTGTACCGATTCACATGAATGATATTGAAAAGAAGGAGTTCTTTGAAGCCGCAGGTACAGTCCGGGATGCAACATATGAAGTTTTAGAAAATTTGGATATAGAATGATGGTAGTATGAATTTCATTAAGAAATGGACTGAATCTAGTTTAATTTTAAAAATTGTAATTGGTCTGATTATAGGTGTAATTTTAGGAATTTTTGTTCCCGACTGGAAATTTATAGGCTTTTTTGGTGAGATATTTGTAAGTGCATTAAAGGCTATCGCACCGATATTGGTATTTGTTTTGATTGCTTCGGCACTTTCCAAAGCAAAAAGCGGAGTAGGGCCCAGATTTAAAACGGTCATAATATTATATCTCTTCAGTACTTTCTTATCTGCAATGGTTGCAATCATTGCAAGTTCATTATTCCCGGTTTCAATGCATTTAACCGCTGCAAGCACTCAGGCGGCACCCGGAAGCCTTACTGAAATAATGTCCAAAATGATTCTGGGAGTATTTTCAAATCCTGTCGAGTTAATATCAAAGGGACAGTATCTCGGAATACTTTTCTGGTCTGTTGTATTTGGAATTGCCCTTAAGATGGTTGCAAGTGACACCACCAAGGTAATCTTAAATGATTTGGCAAATGCCGTGAATAAAATCGTCGGAGGCATCATCCAATTTGCACCGATTGGTATTATGGGATTGGTGTTTGCATCAGTTTCCGAAAGCGGAATTTCCATTTTTACACAATACGGTCAGTTGATCTTACTGCTTGTTGGATGTATTGCATTTGTTGCCTTTGTAACAGATCCGATTATTTCAGCTGTGGCATTAATGCGCAATCCTTACCCATTAGTATTCACATGTTTGAGGGAAAGTGGAATTACCGCATTTTTCTCTAGAAGTTCAGCGGCAAATATTCCTGTCAATATGCTGTTATGTGAACGTTTGGGTTTGGATAAGGATTTCTTCTCAATCAGTATCCCCTTAGGTGCGATAATCAACATGGAAGGGGCTGCAATCACCATTACAGTCATGACCCTTGCAGTTTGCCATACCATGGGAATTTCAACTCCGCTGCCAATAACTATCGTTTTGTGCATTATAGCAACATTGGGGGCTTATGGAGCATCAGGTATTGCAGGAGGATCCCTGCTGCTTATTCCAATGGCATGTTCACTATTTGGAATCAGCACAGACATAGCAATGCAGGCCGTTGCGGTCGGATTCATTATTGGAGTTATTCAGGATTCATGTGAAACCGCACTTAACTCCGCAGGGGATGCATTATTCTCCGCTACTGCAGAATATTATGACCGGGCAAAGAGAGGCGAACCCGTCAATTACTTAGGGGAATTTGCAAAAAAAGGTGAATGAATGAAATTAGTTGTTCAAAGAGTGACATCAGCAAGTGTGGAAGTTGAAGGCAAAACAGTTGGCAAAATTGAAGACGGTTTGATGGTTCTGGTTGGCTTTGGTGAAAGCGATACCACCAAAGAGGCGGATTATTTGGCCAGAAGGCTTGCCAAACTTAGAATTTTTCATGATGACGAGGGCCGGATGAACAGGTCCGTAATGGATATTGGGGGCAAGCTTTTATTGGTTCCTCAATTTACATTATATGCTCATACCAAAAAGAACAGGCCATCATTTCACAAGGCATTAGCTCCGGATAAGGCAACTGAACTGTTTGATTATTTCACAGAGAAATGCAGTGAATTTGTTGAAGTTGAAACAGGAGAATTCGGAGCATTCATGAAGGTCAGTTTGTTGAATAACGGTCCCGTCACCATTCTTTTGGAAAAAGAGTTTGAATGATATTAACAAGTTAAATACAAATATTTAAAAGCATTTACATCTAAATATATTTTTACCAAATAACGGATGTAATGTAAATGTCTACTAAAATTCCAAAATTAAAGGAGATAAAACGACTAACTACACCACTGACTTTCAGGGACTTCAAGGCCTATGACAGTGAAGGAAATCTTCTCAAGTGTAGTGAAACATTGTCTGATGTGAGATTCATAGTGGAACCAAAGCAAGACATTTTAAATGATGATGAAATTTTGCAGTATGCTCCCGAATCAAAATCAGCATCACAAATCAGGCTAAAAAGAGGTTTTGGAAGTATTAAAGATGTTTTACTAGTCCATGAATCACTACCATGGATATTGGGATTATATTATACAGTTATAATTTCAATAGCTATTCCAATTACATTTTCAAGAAACATATTTGGAATGTATCTGATTTTAGTTCTTATTATATTGCCGCTACTTTATCTATATTATATCTTCAATCATAAGAAATACACAAAATATACTGTTAAAAAACCGGTTGAGGAAACCAAAAAAGTGGAAACTCCAGTTCAGGCAACAACTGCTGTTGAGGAATCCACAGGATTGGAATCCCTGAAAAGATATGAAAAAGAAATCAACAACTTGAATGTACTGTTCAATGTAAAGGAAAAGGTAGTGCGTGAACTGATTGAAAAACGTTTTGAACCCCCTCAAATCACTTATGACAAATTCATGTCCTCGATAGACAATTGCCATAAGCTGTTTTATGCACAGTCAGATGCGGCGTCAAACATTATTGATTTGGCGGTTGAAGACACACCAAGGGTTCAGGATGAAATTAAAGGTAAAATCGATGCAATGAAAAAGATCATCGACCAGATTGAAGATTTGACAAACGAGCTGGTAATAAATATCAGCTCTTCAGGCGAATCAACTGACGAGGTCAAAAATCTGTTGGATGATATGGAAAACTTGATTGAATCCGTAAAAGATTATTAGGTGATGTGATGAGTAAGATTTGTCCAAAATGCGGTAAGGAATTGCCGGATAATGCAAAATTTTGTATGGATTGCGGATACACTCTTGAGGAGAAAGGCGAAGGGATGTTAAGCAGCTTTCCGCTTCCGACACTGTTTATAATACTTATAGTTGCAATATTGCTTATCGGAGGAGCATTCATCTTGTCTTCAAGTTTTAAAGACAACACTAAAGCTCCGGATAAAAGCGATGAGGTTACTCATGCAGTTGACCTGACAATTACTGATGTGAGCGGATGGGACAGCGATTCCGGTAAAAAGAGTTATACATTATATACTGAGGCAATATTTAACAAGGTTCCCGATAATTTGAAAGGATATAATGTTAAAACTACATATTATGATTCAAACGGTTCGGAAATTGGTCATGAAACGGAAACTTTGGATAATGTATATTATGACAGCAACTATGCGCTCAGTTTCGGATTTTATACCACATTTAAATTACCGGACCCTGACCATGTGACAGTGGAAATTATAAATGGTGGAAAAGTTATAGATTCATATACAGAACAGATTGATAAAAATAAAATTGATTATTTAAATTAATGGGTGATGCAAATGGCTGAATTCTCACTTGATGTAGATGGTATTAAAGAAGATGTTGAAAAGTCAATAGATGTCGAAAAAGAAAAACTGGAAGATTCAAATCTCAAGACTCAGGCGGACAATAACGCACAGGCAATATTTGATACAGACCTCAACAATCCTCAGGAAAGGGATGGAATATTAAAACCTCTTGATAATTTCGGATTAAATGAAATGTCACGTTCAGCATCTCACAATGAAATGTTGGCAACAAGATTCGTTGATTTGACAAAAGGCGGAAAGGATGCGGACAACATTGGTGAACAGTTGATTGAACTCAACAAGCAGATGAAGGATTTGGATCCAAGCAAAGTTGATTTTGCAAAAAAGGGCGTCCTTGGAAACCTGATGAATCCCGTCAGAAAATACTTTGCAAAATATGAGAAAGCTGAAGTGGCAATATCAGACATTGTTGAATCACTTGACAAAAGCAGCAAAGTATTGCAAAATGACAACACCACTCTTTTAAATGAAGAAACATACCTTAGAGAAGTGACAAACAAGCTTCTTGCTGATATTGAACTGGGAAAACAGATGGACGCATCAATCGAAGCCCAAATCCAGAAAGCTGAAATTGATGGTGTCGACCAGAACAAAATAGATTTTGTCCGTGAAGAAGTCCTCTTCCCATTAAGGCAAAGAATCATGGATATGCAGCAGATGATTGTTGTAAATCAGCAGGGAATCGTTTCACTGAATGTGATCAGACGTAACAACAAGGAATTGATACGAGGAGTCAATCGTGCAAAGACCGTAACTGTATCAGCCCTAAGGACTGGTGTAATGGTTGCAAGTGCACTCTATGATCAGAAAATTGTCATGGACAAGATTACCATCCTTAACCAGACCACAGAAAACATCATAGAGACCACTTCACACATGCTTAAGGAGCAAGGAAGCGAAATTCAAAGGCACAGTGCAGAAACCATGATTTCACCTGATGTTTTAAAGGCAGCATTTGCAGAAGCTCTGCAGGCGATTGATGATGTGAGCAATTACAAGGTTCAGGCATTGCCTCAAATGAAGGAAACCATAAACATGTTTAGTGATATGGCCGATGAAGGCCAGAAAGTGGTTGAAAAAATTGAAACCGGAAACAGTGATCTTCTAGAATAGATATGAATCTGACAGAAAAGATTAAAAATTCATGGTGGGTAATCCTTTCATTTATCATATTCCTGAATGGTTTAGGATTCATGTATATTGGATTTAAGCACAACAACCGGAATTGGATTTTAGAAGGCATTACCTATGAATTTCCATGGTTTTTCTATTTCATAATATTTGCAATCTATGGAATAAGCGTTCCATCAACATTGATAATCACTTTTTCAGTCATACTGATGTTGATTAGCATAATCAGATCAGTATGGGTGGCCGTTAAGCTTGCAGATGTATATGACAATAATGAAAAATACACCATCAAGCAAACCAACTTGAATCAGTCATCCAACAGTCAAAATAAAGGAGGCATTTCCCATAATTTTGCCTGTTGCCTTTGCATGATCTGCATTTTCATAATATTTTTAGTGATAATTTTTTAATGTGTGGTATGATGAATTTTAGAAAGATGAGAAGACATAAGCAGGAGCTTTCAAAAGAGGAATGCGTGGATATACTAACCAATGAGCCTAGAGGTGTCCTTGCATTGCTCGGCGATTATGACTATCCCTATGCACTTCCAATGTCTCATGTATATGTGGACGGCAAGATATACTTCCATGGAGCAATGGAAGGTCACAAAAACGATGCCGTTGAGAGATGTGACAAGGTTTCATATTGCGTGATGGATGAGGGCGTCAAAAACAGGGACGGATGGTCATATATATTCAGAAGCGTAATCGTTTTCGGCAAAATCAGGACACTCACAGATAAGGCCGAAAAGATTGATAAACTCACACATTTGGGAGACAAGTTTTTCCCAAGCCATGATGATACAGTCAATGAAATTTCAAGACTTTTGGATAGAACAGAAGTATTTGAAATAACAATTGATCATATGAGCGGCAAAACAGTTCAGGAAAAATAGGAAGGAATTACGATTATGATAGGCAATGACTGGGATTTGGCTTTAGAGGATGAATTTGAAAAGGACTATTTTTTAAGGGTCATGGATTTTGTAGACAGCGAGTATGAAACTAAAACGATTTATCCGCCATATGATGAGATATTCAATGCATTCAAGTTCACACCGTTAAGTAACGTTAAGGTGGTTATTTTGGGCCAGGACCCATATCATGAAGCCGGCCAGGCACACGGCCTGGCGTTTTCAACCCCTGACGGCAGACCGATTCCAAGATCATTGAAAAACATATTCAAGGAGATAAATTCAGAATACGATTATCCCATTCCCGAATCAGGTTGTCTTGAAAAATGGGCAAAGCAGGGTGTCTTTTTGCTTAATACCGTTTTGACAGTACAAGACGGCAATGCCAACTCCCACAGCAAATGCGGTTGGCAGACTTTCACAGACAATGTGATTAAAATATTGAACAGCCAGGAACAACCCATTGTATTTCTGCTTTGGGGAAAACAGGCCGAAAAGAAAAAGGAATTGATTACAAACCCGAATCATTTGGTCTTGATTACATCACACCCCTCACCATTTTCAGCAAGACGGGGATTTTTCGGCTGCAATCATTTTAAAATGGCTAATGAATTTTTAAGGAAAAATGAAATGGAAGAAATAGATTGGAATTTGGTCCAATCCTTTTTTTAGTCTTCAGGTCATTACACCGAAATTGATTCCATTGCTTCCAAAGGATACGAATGAATGGTGTCCCTTATCCTTTGTCGGATAGTCATATACTTGTGATTCAATTGAATTCACAATCTTATAATTTTTATATTCGTCATTTAGGATGTCATAGAATTCTTTATGGGAGAATTTGGAATCTGATGAGGATTTGACTATTTCCTTGATTGCGGGTGTTATCTTATTTCCCCTCCAGGCTATATAGTAGAATTCCTCTCCGGATGAAAACCACAGTTTTGAGTTGTTTTTCTCGTCATGCCTGTCATATGTGGTGAAGTGGACGGCATCATGGCCGGCAACCTTGACTTTTTTGGCCTGGTTGTGTTCAATGAAATATCCGTAAAGATCCATTATTGCCGGATTTACATAGCGTATGGTAAAAACATCGATGTCTTCGTCAAATTCATACATATGAAAGTCGCTCTGATAGGGATTTTCGTATTGGGGAGGTATCTTGAACTCCTCATATCCTACAGTGGCTGTTGTCCAATTGGATGAATCAATTGCGTTGACCGCTCCAATCAGTATGGCCAATGCCATGAGAAAAAACAAAATTTTTCTAATCATGATAATATATTATAATAACCCCATTATTAAATAATTTGAAAAGTTCATATAGATGGATGAATTGTTAATGAGATGGTTTTGGCTGTAATTGATTTTAATTGGATGAGGGAGCAATTAAATCATATAGAAAATTCAAGCTTATATTTTAATGGACTAATTCTTCAATGATTTTGGGTAGAAATCATATGACAATCTCGAAATCGATTTTTCTGTTTTCTCTTCTTCTGGAATCCATATCGACAAAGTCATATACAAGCGGGTTTTTTATCAATGTTTTCCATACCTCAAATGTTTCCGTTAGAAAATCATCCCTGAAGCGGATGTGCCTTTCAATAATTGGACATTCGTATGGAAATTCGCTTGCATCCAATACCAGATGAAATTCGCCGTTTTTGGATATGTGTGGCACCAGGGGAAATGTCCTGCATTGTATTGGCCTGATGGATCTGTCGCATCTTGGAGGATTTATGCATTTGACAAGGCAAACATCCCCTTTCCATGAATGGGGGAAGTCCAACTCTTTTGCATCAATGTAATACAGTTCAAATTCATCGCTGTCCTCATACATCAGCTCTTCGCCAGGCATAAGAAATAGTGCAAGGTCTTCATTGGGATATTCCTCACTGTCAAAGACACAGCATATCTCACCACATAATTTTCCGCAATCGAAATCAACTGGTGAAACCTTATCCAACCTTCGGTAAATTTTTTCAATAGATTTTTTATTAACTTTTGTTGAATTTTCCATATTTTTTTAATTGTTTTTAAGGTTTAAATAGGTTATTATCGTGGAAATGGCAAAAAAATAATTAATTTGATAAAAATAGTTTGATTTTAATTATACTACTTTAAAATTAGCTATTTTATATATAATTCTTCTTAAATCCATTAATTATTCTAATATACCTATAAATTATAGGCATTTTTATATTATAACTACTTTAATCATTATTTTGATTTTTAAATACTTTTAGTTGTTAAAAGATTATTTCATATATTTTAATCTTTTTGTAGTCAGATTCAAATGAATGTTATGTATAAACTAAATATTCATAAAGTATTAAGCTTATTTTTTAAAATTGAGTAATTTTAAATCGATTTAGCTAATAAAAAGGTTTATATAAGATATTTGTAATAAATATTGGTGAAGTGAGTTTAATCTCACGGATACTATAAAAAAATTCTAAAATGGAGGTAAAATATTTTGAACAAAAAAATATTACTCACTTTGCTTTTTGCATTGCTTTGTGTTTTATCAATAAGTGCTATTCAAGCAAGTGATGTTAATATAACAGATTCAAATATGACAAGTTCTAGCGATGATTCAATCCAACTTGAAAGTGAAAGTCAAACTAGTGACATAGAATCTGTTAATTCAAATACTTTATCAACTGACAATGAAGAAATTGTTTTAGAAGAAGATAGTAAAAATCATACGGAATTAACTGACCCAACCAATACTATATATTATAAGGGCTCATACAATGTGACCTTGAAGGATTCAAATTCAAGCAGCACATTGGCGAACAAACCTGTTAATTTTGTAATTGATAATGTTAATTATGTTGCCAATACTGATGACAATGGCGTTGCCAGCTTAAATCTGACATTGACACCGGGAAAATACAGCGTAACTGCTTATTTTGCAGGTGACGATACATATGACGCCACCAGTAATTTGACTTCTACATTAGAAATATTGTCTACCGTCAAAGCGGCAGACATCACAAAATACTATAAGGGAAGCACACAGTACAGTGCTACATTCTATGATAGTTACGGCAACGTTTTAGCAAATAGAGATGTGACTATTACTGTTAATGGAAAATCCTACACCAAAAGGACTAATGCAAATGGTGTGGCAAGCGTTCCGGTCAACTTAAAGCCTGGAACCTATAAGGTTACTTCAACCGATCCAATAACAGGATATCAGGTAACAACCACTTTCAAGATTTTGCCTACAGTCAGCGCAACCACTCTCAAGAAGGTTGCAGGTGACAACAAGAAATTCACCGCAAAATTCTACAAGAGCAACGGTAAGGCATTGGCTAAAAAAACTATTAAGTTCAAGCTTAAAGGTAAAATCTACAAAGTAAAAACCAAGGCTAATGGTAAGGCAAGTTTATCTGTAAAAAAACTTAAAAAAGGAACATATACAATTTATTGTTATAATAGGGATGGATCATACAAGACCTTCAAAATAAAGGTTTACAAGAAAGTATCCACTAAATTAACAACAAAACATTATACATTCCTTAAAAAGGATAAGAAAACAATCAAAGTCACATTGAAAAATAGTTTAGGTTATGCTCCAACTTCTGGTAAAATAATCAAAATCAAAATCAATGGAAAAACCTACACTAAAAAGACCAATAGTAAAGGAGTAGTTTATCTTAAATTGCCGTCCTTGAAAAAAGGTGTATATAAAGTCAAATACACATTTTCAGGAACAAGCAATTATAAGGCTTCAAAAGCTAATTATCTAGTAACAGTACTCACTACCAAAAATTCAGTACTGACTGTAAAAAGTACTACAACCTTTGGTTACGGGGCCGGTACTCCATTTAAAGTAGCGGCTACAGCTGGAGGTGTTGCTTTAGCTAAAAGAACAATAACTTTTGAAGTTGATGGTAACACTTATACCAAAACTACCAATAATGACGGAATAGCATCACTTCCAATAAAATTGGAACTTGGTAACTATACTATTAAATATTCACTCAAGAAGGAATCAAAAGTAAATGGAAAGTCCGCAATTACTCCTATAACAGTAAAACTGAGAAGCGAATCAATGCTTACTTGGAAAAGCGGGTCTTCATTTTCAGGTTCACCGCAAACATTTAAAGTATTGTTAACCGATTTGGATGGTAAAGCTATTTCAGGACAAACTATTAAGGTAATTATCAATTCTAAAACATACTCTGCCACTACTGCCTCAAACGGTTATGCTAAAATTAAGGCAACCGCTCCTGTAGGAAAATATACTGTTACTGTTAAATTTGATGGTAGTAACGAATACCTTCCTAATTCAACAACAGCATCAGTTAGTATCACTACCTCAACCGATATCAAAGGTGTAACTGAAAAGAACACCATTGATAATTTGGCCCCTTATCTTAAGTCAACCACCAACTGTCAAGTTGGAAACTCTAAGATTAAATCAAAAGTCAATTCAGTAACTAGTGGTTTAACCAGTGATTATGCAAAAGCAGAAGCTATATATAATTACGTAAGGGATTCAATATCATACAGTTTCTATTATGATACCAAATTCGGTGCTGCAGGTACATTAAGTGCAGGAAGAGGTAACTGTGTTGACCAAGCACACTTGTTGGTTGCTATGTATAGAACAGCAGGTCTTCCAGCTAGGTATGTTCATGGAACATGCAGATTCTCAAGTGGAAGTACATACGGTCACGTATGGGCGCAAGTTCTTATTGGAGATACTTGGATTTGTGCAGATCCGACTAGTACTAGAAACTCTTTTGGAAAAATAGTAAATTGGAATACTAAGTCATTTAGTTTGCATAGCAGATATGCAAGTCTTCCATTCTAAATTCTATTTTTTCCTTTTTAATATTTTTTAACTTTTTTTAATTATCTTTCAAAATTAAATATCCAACTTTTTTTGCAACTGAAAATCATTATAACTGATTAATTTAAATAATAACATTTTCATAATATTAAGTAAATGGGTGAGAAAATGTTTAAAAAAATAATTTTGTTTTTACTGTTTGCCATGATGATTGTAGGTGCTGCAAGCGCAGCTAACCAAACCAGTTTTAAGACACCAGCCAATTTTGAGGACATTGGTGACGGTGTTTACGTATTATATGACTCTTTTAAGAATGCAGATGAAATACTGTCTGTTGTAAAATACAACGCACATGATTGGAAGGATTACATCACCAACGACACCTCCAATAAATATGTTGTGCATAAGGATAAGAACAATACATATAACTATACTGACGGCAGCGTAAATGAAATAGGTTCCTTTGAACTTGTTGAAGTTGAAGGAAACAAATTCATTATTGACTTTGCCAAAACCGGCACGGAAAATGATTTGTCGAATACCTATTCCAACATGCTAGAGTTCAACAAGCTAAATAATATCACACCAATTAAAAAATAATTCTTTTTCCCCTCTATTTTTCCATCATCAATATATTTCTTTTCATGTTCAAGTAAATATTGCTAATAACTTGTAATTTTACAAATTAACATCAATAATGCTTTTAAAAATGCAAAGCACTTATATATGTCCAGTTTTATAGATATCACTACATTTAATATGGTAGGTTGATGATATGACAAGTTTTGATTTTTTAAAAAGTTTTAACAGAGATCTATATGAAATTGGTGTGAAACTGGAAGAGGATGCGTTAAACTCACCAAGGGCGGTGACGGCAGATGCAACATTATTTTTAGAAAATCTGGTTAAGGATATATACAGGATTTCAAATAAAAAGCTTGAAAAGCATTTGAAATCATTCTATAAAAAGGTGGATAACCTTTATAGGTCCGGAGTTATAAGCTACATCTATAAAAACAAGCTCCAGGAGGCATATAACCTCAGGAACAAAATCCATAAGGAATCACTAGAATCATCAGAAGAAAAAAAGCTGGCATTCGACCTGCACAAGAGACTATACTACATTTCAAAAAAGTATTTCAGGGATTTCTGTGAAAATGAGGCTTACATAAGCATCCCCGATTACAAAAAACCAACCCAAATCGATATCCATTTTGAAAACTGCATCATCTGCGGAAATTCAAACAAAAAATCCATGTCAAACATGTGCAAGATATGCAATCAGAAAATAGAAAATGCCAATTTCATGCTGAGCATTCAAAATACTTTCAATGACTCCCCATTTACAAGGCAGGACCTTATTGAATTTGGAATCAATGAGAGTCGGGCAATTCTGCTTTTGATGGACCTGTCAAGATTTGATGCTGTAACAAATGACGGCGAGTATTATACAATACACCGGGAGAATTTCAATGAGTACCTCCATGAAATTGACCAGTATATTGAAATAGGGATACTGATTACAAGATTTTACAGGAACGAGATTTCAGCAGCTGAAATAAAGAAGACCCCTGAATACATAAAAGGATGCAAGGACCAGTTGCCCTACAGGGAATTCTTCAAGCTTGCAACTGCCAAGATAGAAAAGTCATTCGAAGATGAGCTTTTGCAGTCAAAAGACATCAAAAGGAGCATGAGGAAATCATCGATGAATGAGCTGGATGTCAAATACTGGTTTCACCGTGAAAAGGAATCATTCAACAACGGCACAATAAATGATGCATTCATATTATATAACAAGATATTGATTGATGATTTCTTTAAAATGAAAAGGAAAGGCCATGAGGACGATGAGGATATATTAATCAGGCTACATATCCCAAAAGACATTTATTGCTTTTGGAAAACTCATTTTATTGCAGGCAAGTTCACAAAGAAAAACAAAAACTTCAAAAGGGATTTGATCATATCGGAACTCAAAAACAACAGAACATTGAATGAAGCCCTAAAGTCAGCAAAGGTAACAAAAGAGGATTTCGAAAAGATGTATCGCATCTCACAGGATGCCAATGATGAATTCTATCAGGACTTCAACAGGGAATACATAGAAAAAAGACAAAAATCAATACTAAGACACCTCCAGAATCACAATTTGAACAGGGCAATCAGGCTGTCAAAGATTACAAAAACAGAGTTTCTGAAATGGTATTACGAAAGTGAAAAAGGATTGTCAGACTTTTACGTTAAAACAACCGAATTGCTGATGGAGAAGTATATTGAGTACCGCAAAAATGATTGGAACAAGCGGGAAATCCTAAAAAAGATTAATATTTCAAAAGACATGTACAACTCATGGTCAAAACATGAGGAACTATACCGTCAATTTGAAAGCATGAATGCAAAAATCACATCCGACCTGATAAAAAGGGGACGGATCATAAATGGAATAAGGGAAGGCAAAAGCAAGCAGGAAGCCATTTTTTATGCAAACCTTACACCAAGGGAATTTGTGGAAATTTACAATACGAGCAAGAGAGAAAAAACCGAGTTTTATTTAAGATTTGATGTTGAATATGAGAAAAGCAGGAAAAAATTATTCATAGAAATCATTAAACAGGAGGATTTCTACAACGCCATACAGAAGTGCGAAATATCACAAAGGGAATTTAACGAATGGTACTTTAAGGACCAGGACAGGTTCATATCAACAAGAAAAGCCAGTCTTTTTTACTTAAACACCACCTTTGAACTGATGGACAAATATATCAAGACTAGAATCAGCGGCAAAAACAAGCCGGAAGCCGCCAAAAGTGTTGGGCTGTCAAACATGACAATAAATAAGTGGCTGAATCATCCTGAATTCGACATATTTGATGAATTTGCAAAAAGAATCAGGCACATAACCATCAATTTGGTTGTGGATGGATTCAATCAAGGAAAATCCAAGATTGAAGTGGCCGAACTTTGTGACATCTCCATCAAAACGATTGATGAGTTCATTGAACTTGGCCAGAACGGATTCAAAAAATATGAGGAACTATTTTACTTATATGAAAACAGGGTCATTCCAAAACATCTGGACATATTCCTTAATGATTTTCAGACAAAATCACTATTCAAATCATTAAAGCATGCCAAACTAAGCAAAGAGGAACTTGACCATTATTATGATTTGGGAAAGGAGGGGAATGAACAGTTCAAGGATTTCTATCATGACTTTTTCGATGTTAAGATAAACCTCCTTGTAGATAACATTCTTTCAAAAAAATCCCTGAAAATCTCTTTGAAAAACTCATATCTTTCAAGGGAGGAATTTGAAGAGAATAAGGAATACATTGAGGACATCATCCTGATGGAAAGGATAATACTAATCGCTGATGGAATCAACAAGAACAAAACAACAGGTGTCAAACTGGCCAAATCAGTTGGAATAAGTGTTGATGAAATCTATGAATGGTATGTCTGCGGAAAGGATGGGGAAGAAAGATTCAGGATTTTTTCACAGATTTTTGAGTTGGGAGTTGTTCTTCCAAGGGTACTGGCATTCAAAAAGGCCCGAGATATTGGAATACCTGTAAAGTTCCTAAACAAAAAGCTTAAAAAAGACTTGGGCAGTGCAGATTATAGGAACTGGCAGGAGCATGACATCATCAATCAAAGACTGGAATTCACTGAAAATGACGGTGAAAGCATTGACGAGAAAAAAGTTAAGAATTTCCTGGAAAAATCCGAATTATTTACCCTCAAAGACAGAAAAATCAAATCTAAAGATTTAAAAAATTTAAAAGAATTTTTAAATGACAAATCAATGCCGGTTGTGGAAATTTCCCTTGTTGACAATGCCGATTTGGAAAACAATGAAGCAATGGGAAAATGAGGCTAAAATTTTTCAAGATTTTCTAAATGTTCATTTTGCTACCGATATTTTTGAAATATTGGTAGTCCCTTTTTAAAGCATATATAAATCTTTTATAGGCCATTTAGAAAAACTCTTTTTAAGGACCTATTTTTCAAAATAAAGAATAACTTCCATCATCATGCCATTCGATTGCTTTTAAACTCAAGATTCCTGAATTTATTTTTATAAATCCTATTTTACTTTAATGCATGTCTTGAACCTCTCCGGCTTGTAGAAGCCGGAGATTCTTAGGCCATGCCTATTTTTTCGTCAAAGCATTTCCATTCATAATAATATGTGGATCTTCCTTGACTATTAGGCATGAAATCTACTAAGCATAGCACCATTGAACCAGTGGCGCGTAGACCTTCGTCTAAAATGTTTTTTGCAGCATTTACATCTC
>NZ_CAJODJ010000020.1:0-36696 GCF_905233225.1 Methanobrevibacter sp. UBA212 | reverse complement strand
TCAAATACTTTGTAAACCTTACAGGTGGCGCAGGTCAACTCAGTGTCACTGGATTAACAAACGGTACTCATGATGTTAAAGTGACTTACCTTGAAAACGACAAGTATCTCTCAAGTGTCAACGACACCGCTAAGATAGTTGTGTCCAAAGTTGCATCTGAAGTCACAGTCAAATTCGACAATATCACTGCCGGTGAAATTGCAGTACTGAATATTACCGTGACTGATGGTGCTACAGGCAACGTGACCGTAAAAGTCGGTGATGAAACATACACTGTCGGTCTTGTTTCAGGCAAAGCTCAATTGCTTGTTCCTAACTTGAAAGTTGGCGAATATGACATTACCGCAACATATAATGGTGATACTAAGTATGTATCTGATGTTGCAACCGCTAAACTTAACGTCGGCAAGGCTAAACTCAGCCCTGATGATGTTGTTGTAGAAGACTTAGGCAACGGCACTGTCAAAGTGACCGTTCCTGAAAACGCTACAGGTAATGTGACCGTAAAAGTCGGTGACAACACTTACGTTGTAAACATTACCAACGGAACAGCATACATCAATCTTGGAAATGAAACTCCTGGAGCTCATGAAGTATCTGTAATCTACTCCGGTGACGGCAACTACTCTAACATTACAGTTACCAAAGTTGTTACAATTCCTAAGAATCCAACTCCAATAATCATTGAAGTTAATAATACTGTTGTTGGAAACGTTACAAGAATTGTAGTGACTGTTCCTGAAAACGTTACAGACATTGTGACTATCGAAATTGATGGTAAGAAATACAACAAGACCGCTGTTGACGGAAAAGCCGTATTTGAAATTGAAGGATTGACTGCTGGTGTAAAAACAGTTGTTGCAACCTATGCTGGTGATGACTCATATCTCTCTAACGGCACTACAGAACAGTTCAATGTGACTAAACGTGCTTCAAACGTAAATGTAACTGGTGATGAAATTAAAGTCGGAGAAGATGCGATTATTAAGATTACCGGTCCTTCAGGATACGATGGAATTGCACTTGTTGATTCAAATACTTTGTAAACCTTACAGGTGGCGCAGGTCAACTCAGTGTCACTGGATTAACAAACGGTACTCATGATGTTAAAGTGACTTACCTTGAAAACGGCATGTATCTCTCAAGCAATAATAACTCTGCTAAAGTGATAGTCACTAAAGTTGCTGGTGCTGATGTCGATGTAACTGTTGGAAACATTACTGAAGGCGAACCTGCAATAGTTAAAGTGACTGTTCCTGAAGATGCCACTGGTAATGTGACTGTTAAAATAGGAAATATCACTAAGACTTATCCTGTATCTGGCGGTGAAAACGAAATCCCAATATTCGATGTTCCTAAAGGTGAGCACAATGTGACCGTAACATACAACGGTGATGATAAATACGATCCTGTTACTGTTACCGATAAGATTAATGTTGCTCCTCAACCTCCTAAGGAAGGAGTCAATATTGATGAATTAGGAAACGGAACCATAATTGTAGCCGTTCCTGACAATGCTACCGGAAACGTAACTGTTCAAATCGGAAACAATACATACATTGCACCTGTTGAAAACGGCACTGCAAGAATCGATCTTGTTGGTGAACTTCCTGGAACCTACAACGCTACAGTGACATTCATCAATCAGGACGGATTGAACGTGACAACTACCAAGTTAATACACGTTCCTAAATATGCAACTCCAATGTCCATTGAAGTCAGAGACGCTAAAGTCGGAGATGTCGTCAATGTTGTTGTGAAAGTCGACGGAAATGTTACAGGCGATATAACCATTGAAATAAACGGCGCAAACTACACCGCTAAGATAGATGGCGGAAAAGCAACATTCAATGTTGAAAACTTGAATGCCGGAAATAAAACTATTATCGCAACATACGCAGGTAACGACTACTATGAATTCAATTCAACTACTGAACAGTTCAAAGTATTCAAAAACAATGCTTCAATGTCTGTTTCAGCTGAAGTAAATGGTGCTGAAGTAACAATTACCGTATCTGACTTGCCAAGCGATGCAACCGGATATGTGATTGTCACTGTGGACGGTACCGAATACGGTATTAACATAACTAAAACCAAATCAGTAACATTTACAGTTTCACAGTCAGGCACATTTGACGCGAATGCGACCTACCTGGGCGATGACAAGTACCTCTCTAATGCTTCATCAACTTCATTCGAAGCACAAAAAATTGATGGTGACGTAAGCATTGATGTAGGAAACACTGTTGTAGGCAATGATGTGATTGTTAAAGTGACAGTTCCTGAAGATGCAAAAGGTAATGTGACCGTCAAAATAGGAAATACAACTAAAGTTGTAGATGTGACTGGTGGAGAAAACACCATTGCAATTCCTGGCGTAGGCGAAGGCACACACGATGTAGAGGTAGTCTACAGCGGAGACGACAAGTACGATTCAAAAACAGTAACCAAGACAATTACTGTATTCAAGTCAATCAACAATGATGAACAAATGAGCAGAGGTTGGGACAGCCCATACGACTATCAGGCTGAATTCCTTGACAAGGAAGGCAACGTGCTCAAGAACACTGATGTGCAATTCATTGTTGACGGAAAAACCTACACTGTCAAAACAGATGATCAGGGTATTGGATACTTGACTAACTCACACTTGTCTGTCGGAACCCATGACATAACTGTTGTCAACCCAGTGACCGGCGAGCAAAGAACTGCAAAAGTCACAATCGTAAAACGTCTACTTGAAAACAAGGACATTACAATGGACTTTATGGACGGAACATACTATGTAGTATTGGCTATTGGTGATGACGGTAAACCTGTTGGTGAAGGAGAGTTTGTTGATGTCATGGCAAATAACATCCACTATTCCGTAAGGACCAACAAGGACGGATATGCAAGACTCAAAATCAACTTGAATCCGAAAACATACACAGTCACTGCAGAATACAAAAACACTAAGGTCAGCAATAAACTTGTAGTAAAACAAACCCTTAAATTAGTCAAAAAGACTGTCAAAGTCAAAAAAGGTAAAAAATTAGTCCTTAAGGCCAAACTCAAATGGTCTAACGGCAAACCTATCAAGGGCAAGAAGATTGTCTTCAAGTTCAAAGGCAAAAAATACAATGCTAAGACTAATTCAAAAGGTATTGCTAAAGTAACCATTAAGAAGAAAGTTACCAAAAAGCTCAAGAAAGGTAAAAAATACACCTACACTGCAAGTTACTACAAAAACACCGTAAAAGGTAAAGTGAAAGTGAAAAAATAGTTGATCAAAATTTGAATATGGAAGTTTAACCGCTTCCATTTTTATTACTTTTTTTAGAAATTTATTGATTTTTACAGATTCATATAGATTACCTGATTTTATTTTCGTAATTACTGCTATCGACTAATCTTTGCTTGAAATTACAGTCAAGATTTTTCATACTTATGAGTTTTATTTTAATTTAATTAATCGAATTTTCATTTATTTTGATAGTTTTTTTGGACTGATTTATTGAATGGATTTCTGATAAAAAATCTATTTATATTATTTAGAACATAACATTATTAAATAAAGAAATTGTGATAATTATGGTTGAGGCAGTAATGATAAATTGGGTTTACGTACTCCTTTTATTTATTTTGGGATTCATTACGTATTACAGGAAATCACTTGATCTGTTCGGATCAGCAGTCATGATTATAATGGGCATTGTAATCATCTTCTCTGCGGGAGTGAATTGGCTGCTTCTGATTGTGCTGTTCCTTGTGATGTCACTTCTTGCCACAAAGTATTCAAAGAAATACAAGAGGTCCCTTGGCCAGTTTGAAGGAAGAAGAACATCCAAAAACGTTATCTCAAACGGTGTTGTTGCCTGTTTCATGGCTGCATTCGGAGGATATTACCTGCCGTTTGTGGGAGGTTTCATCGGCGCAATTGCAACAGCGACAGCCGATACCTTAGGCTCTGAAATAGGGGTGCTTGATCCTCATCCAAGGCTGATTACCACTTTTCAGAGTGTGGACCCAGGTACCAATGGTGCCGTTTCAGTTCTGGGAACTGTTGTCGGTATTGTCGGCGCAGCCATAATCGGTATAGTTGCATGGCTTCTCGGAATCGTTCCAAGCCCTCTGTCTGCAATTGCTGTTTCAGTAATATCAGGTTTTGTCGGCTGCTTTACAGACAGTATTTTAGGAGCCCTATTTGAGAATAGGGGAATGATAACAAACGAGCATGTTAATCTGATGGCCACAATTGTCGGTGCAATCGTTGGAATTTTACTCATCTAACTTTTTTTTAAACAAATTATTTAACTATTGAATGCTAATATTATTATTGAATATATTATTAGGTGATATTTAATGAAAGGTATTGTATTAATTATGGATGGTATGGGGGACCGTCCAATTAAGGAATTAGGAAATAAGACTCCTCTTGAAGCAGCAAACACTCCAAACATGGATAGGATGGCTGCAGAAGGAATTACTGGTATTATGGATTCAATCGCTCCAGGAATCATTCCTGGAAGTGACACCGCACACCTGTCAATATTGGGCTACGACCCTTATGAGGTATACACCGGAAGGGGTCCCTTTGAAGCCAACGGAGTGGGTGTGGAAGTTCTTCCCGGCGACATTGCATTCAGGTGCAATTTCTCAACAGCCGATGAGGATTTGATTGTTACCGACAGGCGTGCCGGAAGAATCAAGGAAGGGACCAAGGAAATTGTAGATGTCCTTAACACAATGGTTCTGGACGATTATCCTGATGTAAAAATCATATTTAAGGAATCAACCGGCCACAGGGCAGTGCTGGTGCTTAGAGGCGAAGGGCTTTCCGATAAGGTAAGCGATGCCGACCCTAAAGTCGAAGGAAACAAACCTAAAGAAGTAAAGGCATTGGATGACACACCAGAAGCTGCAAAGACTGCAGACATCTTGAACAAGCTGGTTGTAAAGACTTATGAGATGGTCAAGGACCATCCGGTAAACCTAAAAAGAATTGAAGAGGGCGAACCTCCTGCAAACATAGTCATCCCTCGTGGTGCAGGGGAAGTGCCTGTTGTGGAATCACTGAATGAGAAATACGAAGTGAATTCAGCATGCATTGCCGAAACAGGTTTGATTATGGGAATCGGAAGATTTGCAGGAATGGACATCATTGAAATGGAGGATGTCACCGGCGGAATCGATACAAACCTTGACAATATACGTGACACAATCATAGACCAGGTCAAAAACTCAGACCATGACTTCTTTTTGATAAACATCGACGGAGCGGATGAGGCAGGTCACGACGGCCAGACCAAGGAGAAAAAGGAATTCATCGAAAAGGTGGACCAGGTGGTCATGAGCGAACTCATCAAGCTTGAAGACGTTTACATTTACCTGACAGCTGACCATTCAACCCCAATATCAGTCATGAATCACTCCGGAGATCCTGTGCCTGTTGTTATAAGAGGTCCTGAAGTGAGAACTGATGATGTGACTCAATTTTCCGAAAGGGCATGTGCAAAAGGAGGATTGAACAGAATCAGAGGCTCAGACGTAATGAACATCATGATGGACTTAATGAATTATGCCCATAAATTCGGTGCATAGGTGAGAAAATGGCGGCGGAGAAACTGTTCGGAACATCAGGAATCAGAGGTCTCATCGGCTCGGAGGTAACCTGTGAACTGGCCTTGAATGTTGGAAAGTCATTGGCATATTATCTGGGCAATAAGGGTACAGTCGTAATCGGATATGATACCCGTACAACAAACCAGATGCTTGACCAGGCAATATGTGCAGGACTTTTGGAAAGCGGAGTTGATGTCGTTAAGATAGGAATGGTTCCGACTCCATTGGTTGGTTATGCTACCGAAAAACTCGACGCCGATGCAGGAATTATGCTCACCGCATCCCACAACCCGTCACAATATAACGGAATAAAGCTTTGGAATAAAAACGGAATGGCATACACCCAAGCTCAGGAACGCAAGATTGAAGAGATATATGCCAACAGGGATTACATTTCAGTAAGCTGGGAAAACGTCGGCAAGTTGAGCGTGAATGAAGAAATCAAGGGCAGGTACATTGATGATCTGGTGGACATGGTTGACATCAAAAAAGGCCTGAAGGTTGTGGTTGACTGCGCATCCGGAGCCGGAAGCGAAATATCACCTTTAGTATTTAGAAAGGCAGGATGTGAAGTGACAACCCTGAACTCACAGCCGGACGGTTTTTTCCCGGGACGAAACCCTGAGCCAAATGCCGAAAACCTGCAGACCCTGATGAAAACCGTCGTTGCCATTGGGGCAGATCTTGGAATAGCTCATGACGGCGATGCCGACAGGATGATAACAGTCGATGAAAAGGGCAACATTTCCCCATTTGATTCACTTCTGGCACTGATATCCAAGGAATTCGAAGGGGATATCGTAACCACCGTTGATGCGGGACTGTGCATGGACGAATCCGTTAAGGGTGAAGTATTGAGGACTCCGGTTGGAGATGTCAATGTGGCGGAAGTCATAATTGAAAGGGATGCTGCATTCGGAGGGGAGCCTTCAGGAACATGGCTGCACCCGGACTTCTGCATGTGTCCGGATGGAATCCTTTCAGGATTGAGGATGGCTGAAATCGTTTCAAGGGACGGAAAGCTCTCAGAATTGCTTGCCCAAATTCCGCAGTATCCTAATACCCGTGAAAAGATTACCTGCTCAAAAGAGGCAAAAGTCAAGGTAATGGAAAATATGCAAGATCTCCTCAGGGACGCTTTTGATGATATAGTTGACGTGAACTCCCTTGACGGCGTGAGGCTGACATTTTCCGATGACAGCTGGGTGCTTGTAAGGCCGTCAGGAACCGAGGACTATATCAGAATAACTCTCGAATCCCGTGACAGCAAAAGGGCTGAAGAGATAAGGGATATCTGTGTGAAAATAATTAACGAAAACCTATAAGATAAAATTCAATAAATGGAAATGCGCCATTTTAAAAATTTTTAGGAGAAGGTGATATGAGCAACAGGGGATGGAGCATATTTGCACTTATTCTCATTGTCGCCATTTTTTCCATTTCGGCAGTTGGTGCCGCAAGCGATCTTGCCATGGATAATGTAAGTGCAGACGATGGTCAGGAACTTTTTTTAGAGGAAAACCTTAATGAAAATGTTTCAGTAAGTACAGATGATGATGAGCTGAATGGTGGCAGTGATAATGATGAGATTCTTGAAACTGATAATAATCATTTTTATAAGGACTTGTCCAATTTAATCAATGATGGTGGCGATATAGTCTATATACATAAGGATTATAACTATGGTGGTTCATATCCTGCGCAGGATATTGGCGGTTTTTCCATTACTCATTCAGTGACCATTTACGGTAATGGACATACGATAGATGCAAAGGCAAGTGAGGATGAACATGCGACATTTTGCTGGATAGGTGCCAGCAATGTCACAATTTATGATCTAACTTTTAAAAATGGTAAGGCCGACAGTGGATATTGTATTTCGGGTTCTGGCACTTTCATTAACTGTCACTTCAAGAACAATAAAGGTGGTGTGATGAGTGGATGCACTGCCATAAATTGCACTTTTGATGGAAATGATGGATTCAAGGGTGGTGCAGTTGATAATGGGGTGGCAATAAACTGCACATTCCACAACAATTATGCATGGGAGGGAGGAGCGGTCTCTAACTCTTTGGCTATGGGCTGCGAATTCAAAAAGAACCATGCGAGGTATGACGGGGGCGCGATGTATAACAGCATTGCAATCAACTGTGAGTTCTGCGAAAGCCATGCAAACGACAATGGTGGCGCAATGTATAATTGCAATGCAACAGGCTGCAATTTTACCGAAAACACTGCATCCAATGGTGGCGCGATTTATTTGGGTTATGCGGTAAACAGCACATTTAATAAAAATAAGGCTGATGACGATGGTGGTGCAATATGGGAATGCAATGCGTTGAATTGCAACTTCACTGAAAACTCTGCATTTCAAGGCGGTGCCATCTATTCAGGCGTTGCATTAAACTGCAACTTCACCAAAAACTCCGTTACAGGTGAAAATTGTTGTGGCGGTGCATTGTATGATTGCAATGCAACAGGTTGCATATTCACTGAAAATGCTGCTATAGATGTTAACAACGCATGTGGTGGGGCAGCTTATAACTGCAATGTAACAAACTGCACTTTCATAGCCAATAGGGTATCAGATGATTTTGAACAAGGAGGACAGTGTTATGGTGGTGCAATATGGGGCAGCAATGCAGTGGGCTGCATATTCAAAAACAATTGGGCAGACGATAGTGGCGGTGCAATGAATGGGGGCACTGCTTCAAACTGCACATTCACTGACAATAAGGCAGGTTCAATCGGTGGAGCGTTATGTGAGTGCAATGCAATGGGCTGTAATTTCACAAATAACTATGCTCAGACACTCGGGGGTGCAATGTTTGGAGGCAGTGCAATAAACTGTTCATTCACTTCAGATGGTTCTTATAGGGGTGGTGCAATCTATCAGGGCAATGCAACAGGCTGCATCTTTTCAAATAATCATGCAGTCGTTGGAGGAGCAATGAATGGGTGTATAGCTAGGGACTGCATATTCAACAACAATATTGCCGAAAATACATCCTTGTATCCTGGAGAAGGATGTGGCGGTGCAATGTATAACTGCAGTGCAGCTACTTGCATCTTCAAGCAGAACACTGCAGTTGAGGGTGGTGCCATATACTACGGAACCGCACTGCTTTGCTGCTTTGAAGATAACGATTGCGTTAAAACAACATTCGTTCCAGCTAATTTTATTGTTGATGACTTCAATTCCGTATTTGATTCCAATGAAAGGTTGCTGTTCAATTTAACAGCGGATGGGATGAATTACAATGGTTTCAACACCACAATCAGTGTTTATCAAAACGAAACATTGGTTGGCACATATTATGCTTTAAGCAGTGAAGGGTGGATTGTTAATTTAGATGCCGGCAATTATACTGCTATTTTAAGCATCGATAAATATATGGGAGTTAACAATGCCACCGTTTCAGTTAATATAGTTCCATACACAACCAAAATCATATCAGAAAAGGTTTTTGCCACATATGGCAGTGATGATGTTTTCATTATTAATCTAAGCTATGGCGACGGCAAACCTTTGGTGGGTGTTGATGTAGCTGTTGATTTGAATGGCGTGAAAAGTTATACATCCGATGACAGCGGCCGGATAAAGATATCTGTAGAAGGTTTGGCAGCAAGATCTCATGTTGCCGATATCTGTTTTGTTGGAAACCGAAATTTTTTAGCATCAAACGCTTCGGCTACGCTAACTATCTTCAAAGAAACTGCTACCATTGATGCAAATCAAATAACAACAATTTACAATGTAAATAAGAACCTTGTGGCTACTGTAAAAGATCATAATGGAAACCCTTTAACTGGTGTTGGAGTAAGTGTTGTTCTAAATGGCATGAATGTCTACACCACTGATAAAAACGGGCAGATAAGAATTTCTCTTGGAGATTTGCTTCCTAAAACCTACAATGTTTCAATACTATTTGACGGCAATGCCAATTACACTGGGCTGGCAATAGCAAAAGTTGTGGTCAAAAAGGCAAGCCTTAAATTGACAGCCAAAAAGAAGACATTCAAAGCAAAAACAAAAGTAAAGAAATACTCAATAACATTAAAAGCAAATGGAAAACCTGTTAAGAAGGTTCAAGTGATATTGAAAATCAAAGGAAAAACATACAAGGCAAAAACCAACAAAAATGGGAAGGCAATATTTAAAATCAAAAAACTTGCAAAAAAAGGAAAATACAAAGTAAAAGTCACATTCAAAGGCGATGCCCGCTACAAGAAAGTCACCAAAAAAGTAAATATAATTATAAGATAAGGAGCAAAATCCTTATCGGATTCTATTTTTAGAAAAGGCAGGATTGCTAGTTTGCTTCTTTCGATATTCAATAGCTCATGAACTGGGATTTTTTGTGCTGTACTTGGAGTCCTCTCCGGCGAACTGTCTGAATGCCAGCTTGAAGTCTTTCGTCGGCGATTTTTTTGTCATCGGATTCCAGCATGAAAAAGGTGATGTCCTGCACGACATCATCTGGATTGGCCGGCTGTGTGTCAAAATAGATGTGTGATGATGGCTGCAGATTATGTCTGCGCGTTTCCTTAGGATATTGTTGATGTCTGAAATCCTTTCTGATTCCAGAACTATAATTGCTAAACTTCATTTGGTGTAAATGATTCTAATTATCTAAATAGATAAAAAGCCTTTTGCCATATGATGATTGCAAGTGAAAATAGATGATTATGATGATGTTTTTGGCAATTAGTGTAAAAAATAAAAGTATAGAAGAAGCGCTTATTCTTCTTCTACGATAAATGCGTCAATACCTAAAGCTGCGCATTCTGGGCAAACCCAATCTTCCGGCATGTCTGCAGGAGTTTTTCCAGCAGGAATGTTGTAAGCAGGGTCGCCTTTTTCTGTATCAAATCTGTATTCGCAATGTAAACAAACATAAACAGTCATTTTATAATCTCCTAAAATTTTTGCTATTAGCATAGCTAATATGATTTTAGTTTATTATAACTATTATTTAATAATTTTCATTTGTCTATCCAAAATTTTTTTATAAGTAAAGGAACTAAAAATATAATATTATTAGATAATTTTAAGGGGATAATAAAAGTGAAAGCAATTATTTTAAGTGCCGGTGAAGGTTCAAGAATGAGGCCATTAACACTTACAAAGCCTAAAACCATGTTGCCGGTTGCCGGAAAACCTATCATTCAATACAATATCGAATCATTGAGAGATAATGGAATCACTGACATTTTGTTGATTGTCAGGTATAAGGAAGAGATGGTTCGGGAATATTTCGGTGATGGCAGTGACTTCGGGGTAAACATATATTACCAGACCCAGGAGGACTTTTTGGGAACCGCCAATGCAATCAGCTACGGTAAGGATTTCATCAATGACAGCCTGATTGTGCTTAACGGGGACATCATTCTGGACAATGATGTCATCAACGAATTCATTCACGAATATGAAAATTTAAATCCGGATACCCTGATGCTTTTGACTGAAGTTGAGAACCCTTCCGCTTTTGGAGTGGTTGAAATTGAGGATGGAAACATCAAAAGCATTGTGGAAAAGCCTAAACTGGAAGAGGCCCCAAGCAACCTTGTAAATGCAGGTATCTACATTTTCAATAGGGACATTTTCGACAAGATTGAAAAGACAGAGATTTCCGAACGTGGAGAGTATGAGATTACCGATTCCGTTTCCCTGCAGATTGCTGACGGCAAAAAGGTGATGGGACACAAAACAGACAAGGATTGGATTGATGTCGGAAGGCCATGGGAACTGATTGAAGTCAACGAAGAATTGATCGGACAGCTCAAAACCGAAATCATGGGAAAAATCGAGGATGGTGCCCACATCCACGGGGAAATATTTTTGGATGAGGGAAGCATTATCCGGGCCGGAGTCTACATTGAGGGAAATGTCTACATTGGAAAGGACTGCGACATAGGCCCCAACTCCTATATCCGTGGAAATTCATACCTGGGAGACAATGTCCATGTGGGAAACGCCGTTGAGATTAAGAATTCCATCATTATGGAAAACACCAATGTCAGCCACTTGAGCTATGTCGGAGACTCAGTAATCGGTTCAAACTGCAATATAGCTGCCGGAACCAACATTGCAAACCTGCGTTTCGACAACCGTTCGGTTAAGACCAAAATCAAAAATCAGATGATTGACAGCGGAAGGCGTAAGTTCGGATCCATCATTGGGGATGCCGTAAAGACAGGTATCAACTCAAGCTTTTCACCGGGCGTAAAGGTGGGCCACAATTCCACCATCGGTTCAGGGGTTTTGTTGTATGATGATGTACCCTCCGATACAAGAGTGCTGGTAAAACAGAATCATATCATTCAGGATAAGAATAATAAACATAAATAATTTGGCGATATTATGGTAAATAAGAAAGAATCTGTTGTAATATGCTCAGGCGCACAGGTAATGGGCGATGTTGAATTAGGTGAAGACGTATCAATATGGTTTGGAGCTGTCGTTCGTGGAGACAGGGATTCCATAACCATTGGAAACAATTCCAACGTTCAGGACAATTGCGTAGTTCACTGTACCAAAGGTTTCCCTGTTGAAATGGGTGAAAACGTTTCAGTGGGCCACGGTGCCGTTGTGCACGGATGCAAACTTGATGACAATGTTTTAATCGGAATGAACGCCACAGTATTGAACGGTGCGCACATTTCCAAAAACTCAATTGTCGGAGCAGGAGCAGTTGTGAGTGAAGGAAAGGAATTCCCGGAAGGAAGCCTGATATTGGGCGTTCCGGCAAAGGCCGTAAAGGAAGTCACTCCAAAACAGATTGAAATGATTCAGAAGAATGCGGATAATTACGTAAAACTTTCCAAACAGTATAAGGAAGATTAAACTATGAAAGCAAGGCAAATTGTAGAAGAAATGGATTCATATGTTCCGGGAAGATCCCAGGATGAGATTGCAGCAGACTTCAACCTTAAAAAGGAGGACATCATCAAATTGGGTTCTAATGAAAATCCGTGGGGCCCGTCTCCAAAGGCCATGAAGGCGATTCAGGAGGAAATAGCATCAATCAACAGATATCCGGAATCCCAATTGCATGAACTGGTATCTGAGATTGCAGATTATTCCGGAGTCAGGGACTCCCAGGTGATAATTGGAGGTGACGGTGCCGATGAAGTCATTGACGTGCTTGCAAAGACATTCATCGACAACGGAGATGAATTCATAGTTCCATTGCCGTCATATATGTATTATGAATATCTGCTGAAGCAGTACGGTGCAAAACCCGTATATGCCAAATGGGATTTGGATGCAAATGAGCTGGACACAGAATCGATTTATGAGGCGATCACTCCCAAAACAAAGATGATTTTCCTCTGCAGTCCCAACAACCCTACAGGGACACTCATAGCAAAAGATGTGCTTGCAGATATCGCATCAAGGAATCCTGATATATTGATTGTCATAGATGAAGCTTATTTTGAATACTCAGAAGTTACAAACAAGGATCTGATCGATGAATTCGACAATATCTTTATAATACGTACCATGTCCAAGGTATTGGGCCTTGCGGGCATGAGGATAGGATATGGACTTGCATGTGAACAGATAATTGAGTACATGCACAGAATCAAGCCCGTGTTTTCCCTTACAAGATTGTCTTTCGTGGCAGCCCTCAATACCTTCAGGGACAAGGACTATATCTCAGATTCAATCGAAAAGGGAATCGAGTCAAGGCAATACCTCTATGATGAGGTCTCAAAAATCGAAGGATTGGATGTTTTCCCGTCCAAGTCAAACTTCATGCTGATTCGCGTTGAGGACACTGGATTCACAGCAAGCGAACTGGCACTTGAACTTATGAAAAAGGGAATCATCGTAAGGGATTGCACTTCATTTAAGGGTTTGGACGAATACTGGATTAGAATCAGCATTTGCACTCTTGAGGAAGATAAGAAATTTATTGAAATTTTAAAAGAGGTTTTAAACTAATGTATGTAGGCGGTAGCGTAATATCCTCTGTCGAATTCCATGGAAATATGAGCCTGGTTCTGTTCATGTCAAAATGTCCATTGGCATGCAGATACTGCCATAATGTGGAATTGTTGGAGGATAATACTGAAAAATCATTTGAGGAGATAACTCATGAAATAGATTCATCAGCTGATTTTTTAGATGCTATTGTGATTTCCGGTGGAGAACCTTTAGTTCAGACAGACGCAGTAATTGAGATATTGAAGTATGTTCGCCAAAAGGGCCTTAAGACAAAATTGGACACAAGCGGAATTTATCCGGACAAGCTTAAAGAGATTTTGGATTTGGATTTGCTGGATTATGTTTCACTTGACGTCAAAACAACATTTTCAAAATACAGAAAGATAACAGGAGCAAACATTGGTTTTCAGGTTAAAAAATCAATGGAATTGATTAACGAAGCTGGTGTTCACTTGGAGATTCGGACAACTTATGTTCCGACTTTGCACACTAAAAAGGATATTATGAATCTTGTTGATGAGATAGAGGCTGAAGTTTATACCATTCAGCAGTTCAGAAACAAAAACGTTCTCGACCCTGCCCTTGAAAAGGTGGAGGTTCCAAACCCTCATGAGCTGGCCGACCTTGCCCGTGAAATCAAGCCGTATTTCAACGGCATCGTCAAGGTCAAGTCAGGCGAATTCGGGGAACAGGTAATTTAGGAAGTGTTTAGTATGCCGATTTTGTCATTTTCAAGTAATGATATTGATGTAATCACAGGTAAAAAGACCCGCACCATACGCAAGGCATGGAAGACACCGCTAAAGGTTGGAGACAGATTATATTGCTATTGGAATCTGGTTTCAAAGGAAAAGATGAAGATTTTTGAAGCTTTTGTAACGGGCATTGAAACCGTTCCTTTTTCTGAAATCCGAGACAACGATGAGCTTGCCGTCGAGGAGGGATTTAAGGACTCCAAGGACATGCTTAAGGAATTCAAGAAAATGTATGGCGGCAGGATTGACCCGAATGATGAATTTCAGATAATCTATTTTGAAAAAATCGACATCGACGAATGGAGAGGGGACAAGATTGATGAGAAGGCCATGATTACAAAAAGGGCCGACATTCTATTTGACAGCGGAAAGTTCGACAAGTCAACAATGTGCTATGAGGCTGCCCTCAGGCTGGATCCTCATGATGTGTATCTTCTAAACAAGCAGGGAGACAACCTCTCAAGGCTTGGAAAGTTCATTGAAGCCATCGAGTGTTATGACAAGGCTTTGGAATATGAGCCTGCCAACATTTATATCCTCAACAACAAGGCTATTGCGCTTTTGAATTCCGGCAATATCAATGAGGCATTGAAAGTGAGCAACATCGCCTATAACTATCGTCCAAGCAGTCCTATTGTTCTGTATTGGAGAGGATTCATTCTGGAGATGCTTGGAAGGTATGACGATGCATTAAGGGTCTATGACAAGCTGATTGTCATTGACGGCGAAAACCCTGAGGTCTGGAATTCCCGCGGAAACCTTTTGAGCGATATGGGAATGCTTGAAGAGGCCATCGAGTCTTTTGACAAGGCGGTTGAAGTGTGTCTGGACGATTCTGAGGTCGATGCGGCCGCAATCAACAGGATGGGAAATGCATATATCGATTTGGGCAAATTCGATGAGGCACTGGAATGTTTCAACAGGGCAATTGAGCTTGAAAAGAACAATATCGACTTTCTGCTCAATAAAGGTGTGGTTCTGATGGAATTGGGCAAATTTGAAGAGGCAGTTGACAGTTTCAACAAGGTTCTGCTCAGAAGTCCTGACAATGAAGATGCGTTTTTCCTCAAAGAGGAATGTTTGGAATACTTTTAGATATCTACATGTAGATTATCGCTTTTCAATTTCTATTTTTTTACAAACAAGTTTATTATATTAAAGACAGCTATCACTAAATTAAAGTTATCATCAAAAACTAGTATTTAATTAATCGTAATTTTCATTAAAATAAAAAGAAAAATTGGGTGAGAAATGGTTAATTATTTTTTGTATTTTTTGATTAAACCAAGTCCCCACTCTGTCATCTCATCAGCTTTTGTTTGTGAGTCTGACTCTGAAAAGCATCTGAAAATAGGTTCGGTTCCGGAAGGTCTGATAATTACCCAGCCGTCCTCTTTCAGGATTTTGACTCCGTCAGTCAGGTCAAGCTTGAAGTCAGTGGTTGTTTGAATCTCTTCAGCGATGCTTGCCATGACGAATTCCTTTTCATCGTCCGGACATTCGATTTTTGTTTTGCTTGCGTAATAAACCGGAAGCTCTGCCACAAGTTCGGACAACGGCTTTTTCTCTTTTGCAACGATTTCAAGTATTTTGGCAACGGTCATCACTGCATCCCTTCCATAGACAAAATCAGGGAAAATCAAACCGCCGTTTTCCTCTCCACCGAACAGTCCGTTTTCATCCTTGAGCTTACGTGCAACAAGCAGGTCTCCAACGGCAGTAGCTATCACTTCACCGTTATATTCTTCGGCAACGTCGTAAATTGCCTGGGATGTTGCAACGGTGGTGACGATGGTTCCTCCATTGTTTTCCTTAAGCATCTGCTTTTCAACGAGAGTGAATGTCTTGTCTCCCAAAACGAAGCTTCCGTTCTCATCGATGCAGATGGTCCTGTCGGCGTCTCCGTCATGTGCAAGGCCGATATCTGCATTGAGTTCCTTCACGACATGAATCAGTTCCTGCAGGTTTTCCTCAATAGGCTCAGGGTTACGTCCCGGGAAAAATCCGTCAGGCTGTGAGTTAAGGGTTGTCACGTCGCAGCCTAATTTTCTGATTAAGTATGGTGCTGTAAAGCATCCCGCACCGGATCCGCAGTCCACAACAACCTTCAGGTTGGCTTTGCGGATGGCTTCCACGTCCACCTTGGAAACGGCTTCATCAACATATTCGTCGATTACCTTGTCATTCTGGTAAAGTTCGCCGATTTCATGGAACTCTACACGGTCAGGTTCGGCATCGAAGTACAGCCTTTCAATCTCAATGTCCATTTCGTCAGGTATTCCGATACCGTCTTCGTCCAGGAATTTGAGACCGTTGTATTGTGGAGGGTTATGTGAAGCGGTTATCATCACTCCTCCGTCATAGTACTTGCGGACTGCATACTGAACACCTGGAGTAGGCAGGATTCCCAAGTCCACCACGTCACATCCGCTTGACAAAAGGCCGGCAGTTACTGCCTGCTTTAACATCAAAGTGGAGGTTCTGGTGTCTCCACCCACAGCAACGGTTCCTTTGACTAATGTGCCGTAACAGGCTGCAAGCCTTGATGCGAATTCAGGAGTAAGAACATCATTTGCGGTTCTTCTAACTCCAAAAGTTCCGAATAATCTTTTCTTATCAGACATATTTTAAATTCCTTTTAATTTATTCTATAATATTTTTGATATTCAATAAATAAAAAGATATTGTTAGCTGACCATCCTCAGACTGTCCCCGCTCGATAAAATCAGCTCCATCTCTGAGTTGTACTGGGTGACCGTTCCAACAACCTCTACCTTGTGGCCCCTGAAATCCTCAATGTCAATGTTTCTGGACTGTATTTCGCCGACCTGGCTTTCAAATATGATCAGCTGTATCTGCGCCTCCCCGTCATTGATGGTTAAAAAGTAGCTAGTCTTCGATTTTGACTGGGCGATGTCGCTGATTACCCCGTCAAGCCTTACCTCTTCATCAATCATTCCACGGTTTATGTCCTTGATGTCAACTTCCTTGACTTCTATTGTCGGAGTGAAAGCTATCAAACCTATGATTCCGACAAGTGAAGTTATGAGTGCGATTTTCAATAGTTTGTCGTCTGTGATTTCCATGATTTCATGGTTGTTTTTTGGAATGGATATATTCGATAGGATTTTGACTTGTAAAATTTATGTAGGATTGGAAATATAGTATAATCATGTTTGAAGATTTGACAAAAACCGACTTGTATGCAATCATAGCGGGTGTTTTCACTGCTTGTCTGATTGTATCGAATATAATTGCGGGAAAGACTTTTTCCTTTTTCTCCTTTGTCCTTCCCTGCGGTGTCATAATCTTTCCTGTGGTTTACATCATCAATGACCTTTTGGCTGAAGTGTACGGCTATGAAAAGGCACGAAGGGTGATCCTTTTAGGATTTTTCATGAATCTTGTTGCGGTAATCTGCTTTACCGTTACGATATGGCTGCCTGCACCTGAATTCTTTACAAATTCAGAGGCCTATGCCATAGTTTTGGGCTCAACATGGAGGCTGCTGATAGCTGGATTCATCGCATATCTCGTTGGAAGCCTTGTCAATGCAAAGGTAATGGTCTATCTAAAGAGGGTTGATGAGAAAAAATTGTTCGTGAGATGCATCGTTTCAACATTTTTCGGGGAGGGTATGGATGCGCTGATATACATCACAATCGCATTCTTTCAAACCATGCCTACAGAGGCTCTGATTGCAATGATATTTGTTCAGGCAATCGTCAAGACAGTCTATGAAATCATCGTATATCCTTTGACCAAATATGTTATCGGCAGGGTCAAGGCTCTTCCGGACAACTAATTTTTTTTAAATCATTTTTGCAGTCTCCTTGCAATATTGACTTTAAAGCGTTAAATTGCTTTCATTTGCAACAAAAACTATTTATTATTCGCAATTCAACTCTTAACTACGTAAATTTTCTCAGAAAAATTATTTGGAGATAATGAAATGATTGATAGATTATATGACAAAACATCCAAGATTCTCTTTTCCACTTACGGAGATGATTTTCTGAAATATTTCGGAGAATACAAAAATATCATCAGGGAACTGGGAACAGAGGTCCATACGCTGTACGGTGCCCATAGGAGATTGGACAGGCTGGCGCTGGTTGATGATAACACATTGCAGAACGGGGAATTTGAAGTTAAGGATATTAATGATGATACTTTAAGCAGGATTTGGGAGTATAACAATTTGAAATCTGCAGAGATAGGAGCCATTATGGACAGTTTCATCATTAGTTTTGCAAATCCCGATTCATGTAAGGAAACTGTTGAAATCGGACGGTCGATTGTATTTGCTCCCATAATCAAATATCTCTAGAAGATGGGCTTGCCCAAAGAATTAAATACTATTGAAGATAAAGTTAATGATAATGAGAAAATCACCGTCCAGGATGAATTGACATTGATATTCGTCACTTTGTCTGTTAAGGACAGTTCCAAGGAGAAAATTCTTAAAAGGGTTTGCAGCGTTCTGAAAAAAATTGACTATATCGCTGAGTATAGGAGAGTTGTCATTGATTCGCTAATCTCTTTTCAGATAGAAAATTTCGTTAAGACAAAAGAGGAACAAGATAAATTGAATGAGGTGGTATGTATGCAGATGTCTGTTGAAGAATTGTTTGTTCAAACCGAACTGGAGTATCAGTTCGATTCTGGATACGATCAGGGTATTAAAGAAGGTGTTAAAAAAGGTAAAAAAGAAAATGAAGATGAAATTATCATGAATATGTTGGAAAATTTTGCAGATGATGAATTTATTGTAAAAGTTACAAATTGTTCTTGGGAGCATCTTCAGGAACTTAAAACAAAATTTTTAGAAAGTAAATGATATATTTTCTTGATTATTTCATTTTTGTTTTTAATTAAGGTTAATTTGGTGGTTGTTATGCAGATGTCTGTTGAAGAGTTGTTTATTCAAACTGAACGGGAGTATGTGTTCGATTCTGGTTATACTCAAGGTTATAAAGAAGGTTGTAAAGAAGTTAAGGATAGAATTATCCTTAATATGTAAAAATATTCCTTTGATGATGAACTTATCATGAAATATACTCATTGTACCAAAGAACATCTTCAGGAACTTAAAAAGATCATATTCTAATTTCCGGTTTCATACATGGAAATCAGTCTTTCAACGGTATCCGCATCCATTGGGCTTTTATCCTTTCTGATATTTTTGACGACGGGGAATCTCAGTGAGTATCCTGTTTCATATTCAGGGGATTCCACAATCTCTGAAAATGCGATTTCAAGAACTATTTTTGGCTCGACCTTGATTTCACGGCCCTTTGTTGAAATCTCAAGCTCCTTCATTCTGCCTGTGAGATATTCGAGGGTTGCATCGTCAAGGCCGGTTCCGACCAGTGCTATGCTTTTGAAGTCATTGTTTTCATCCCTAAGCGCCACAAGGTATGAGCCGACGAAGTCTCCCCTTTTTCCGATACCGTATGTTCCTCCGATGACGACCATATCCAGTGTTTCAGGCTCTGCCTTATATTTGAGCATCTTTTTGCCTCTGAGTCCTGGAATATACGGTTCTGAGCAGTCCTTGATCATGATTCCCTCATGGCCCTCGTTGATTGACCATTCGAACAGTCCCTGAATGTCTTCAATGTTGTCCGGAGTTCCAACTTTCATTGTGCTCAGGTTCATCTCGTCAACTGATGTGTCAACAATGCTTTCAAGGATTTTTCTTCTTTCCTTCAAAGGTTCGTCAATCATCGGAACCTTATAATACATCACGTCAAAGAGATATAATTTTAAAGGCACATTTTCCATTGCCTCTTCCACATTGTGCTTTCTTCTAACACGGTGAAGGACATTCTGGAAAGGCAAAGGCTTGCCATCACGTGTGGCAATCACTTCCCCTTCTACAATGTAGTCCTCATGAGGCAGGTGCTCATCGAAGAGTTCGACGATTTCAGGCAGTGCATTGGTAATGTTTTCCAGTCTTCGTGTGAATATGTTGATTTCATCACCTTTTCTGTGTACCTGCAGTCTTATGCCGTCATATTTTGTATCGCACAGTGCCCTTCCCATTTCGGGAATGATTTCATCTAGCGGCGGTGCCAGCTGCGCAAGCATCGGTTTGACCGGTGTTCCCGGTGTCAGATTCAGTTTCTTAAGGCCTTCCTCACCTTCCTCCTTGGCGGTTCTTGCAACGACCGAAAAGTCATTGGTGAGCATCTGTGCCCTTTCAACCACTGCCTTGTCGATATCAAAAGCCTGAGCAATCGCATCACGGACAATTCCATCTCCAACGCCTATTCTTAACTCTTCTGTGATTGTACGGGTAAGATATTTGGCTTCAGTTGCGCTGGCCTGTGAGAGCAGCTCCAGAAGAACTGCAATCTTGCGGTTGGTGGACCTTGATCCTGAAATCTGGGATAATTTCTGAAGGCTGCTGAATACGAAATCGATTGTGAGGGGCTGTGAGAAGAATGTCATCTGTGACTTTTTGGCATAGAGCTTCACGCATGCAAGGCCGATGTCTCCCTCATCACGGACTGCATCCTCGACTGCGGCCTGTGTTGTTCCGACAGCTTCTGCAACTGCCCTTTCGACCAATTTTCCTCCGATACCGATTTCCTCTGAGCTCCATGCAGGAAATACTGTCCCTAAAATCAGAAGCCCAACCTTTTCTATGGTGTCTGAGTCAAGGGTTTTAAGGTAATCTGCAATGATGTCGGTTTTCTCCAGCCTTTTTGTGGTTGCCTCCAGACTTGAGTAGACATCCACCAGTTCCTGATATTTCATCTAAAAATCTCCTTTGGCTATTTTGACTGCGCAGTACTCTCCGCACATCGCACACATCTCATTGTCATCAAGTTCGCATTTGTCACGGTATTTTCTAGGCTTTGACTTGTCCAGGGCAAGGTCAAACTGCGCTTCCCAGTCAAATTCCCTTCTTGCCTTTGCCATTGCCTTTTCACGCTGCCATGCCTGTGGCAGACCTTTTGCAACATCTGCCGCTTCGGCTGCAATTTTGGATGCGACAATTCCTTCCTTGACGTCTTCAAGGCTTGGCAGGGATAAATGCTCTGCAGGTGTCACGTAGCACAGAAAGCTTGCCCCTGCTGTTGCCGCTATGGCTCCTCCGATTGCTCCGGTGATGTGGTCATAGCCCGGTGCAAGGTCTGTCACCAGAGGTCCCAGCACATAAAAAGGAGCGCCGTGGCATATTGTCTTCTGGATTTCCATGTTTGCCTTGATTTGATTTAATGGCATGTGGCCCGGTCCTTCCACCATCACCTGCACGTTGGCGTCCTGTGCCCTTTTGACAAGGGATCCAAGGTTGACCAGTTCCTGAATTTGAGGGATATCGCTTGCATCGGCCAGGCATCCCGGTCTAAGGCCGTCGCCCAGTGATAATGTGATGTCATATTCATAGGATAATTCCAGAAGGTAATCGTAATTCTTGAAAAGAGGGTTTTCCTCATCGTTGTGATTGATCCAGGATGCCATGAATGTTCCTCCACGGCTCACTATTCCCATCATGCGGTTTGCTGCCTTGAGCTTTTCCACCAGGTCCTTTGTGATTCCGCAGTGGAGGGTCATGAAGTCCACCCCTTCCTTTGCCTGGTTTTCGATGGCTTTGAATATGTCGTCAGGGTCCATGTCAATGATTTCCCTATTCTTGTTTAATGTAACGACGCCGGCTTCATAAATTGGCACTGTTCCGATGCACAAGTCCACCGCTTCCATTATCTTCTGTCTGAAAAGCTTCAAATCAGATCCTGTTGAGAGGTCCATCAGGGCATCCGCACCGTATTCCTGGGCCAGCTTTGCCTTGTTGATTTCCAGTTCCAGATCATCGATTTTTGATGACGAACCGATGTTTGCATTGATTTTGGTTGTAAGGCCTTCCCCAATACCGCAGGGTTTTGAATGGCCGTTGACGTTTTTAGGGATTACTACCAGTCCCTTGTCAATCAATTTAGCTAGTTTCTTTACATCTATGTTTTCATTTTGAGCTACGCACTCCATTTCGGGAGTGATGTTACCTTTTTGCGCTTCACTTTTCTGAGTCAAATTTATCCCTCATGTTGACTAATCAATAATAGTTATCTTCGTTAAAGTATATAGGATTTTTTCAATTTTCGCTAAACATTATCTTTTTTTATAGTGGTTATCAAATATTAATACATAACGGTGGTCATATGGTAGAAGATAGACATGTCATAGAAACGTTAGGAAAAGTCCGTGTAGTAATCGAAAACGGCGAAATAACAGAAGTTGGCGAATCCGAAATGAAATATTGCCCAATGTTTCATGCGATGCATAAGGTGGATGAGCTCAACGAGGAATTCATAAGGAAAAACATCAATTTCAGAATCAGGGACTTTGGAATGTGCACACCGCAAAGGGTAATCGAGATGGACGACCTGGTGACAGTGGGCATTTCAGAAATCCTCAAGACCAACATGGAAAAGGGAAACATAGACTGTGTAGTCGGCGCATGTGACGGTGCGGGGACACTTCTTATGACCAATCCTCGCATTGTTCAGGGAGTCGGCGGAAGAGTCTCCGGCCTTGTAAGCACAACACCGATTCCGGAGGTAATTAAAAATCTTGAGGAAAAGGATTGTTTAATCCTGAATCCTGAAACTGCCGAGCTGAATCAGCTTGAAGGCTTGAAGATAGCTCTGGACAAGGGATATAAGGATATTGCAATAACAATACTTCCGTCTCCAATGGTTGAGGAAATCAGAAACTATCCTGTCGATGATGACGTTAACGTTTACATATTTGTGGCCCATACCACAGGAGCCAGTCCTGATGAGGTGGAAATGCTGTTTGAAAATGCGGATATCGTTACTGCATGTGCATCCAAGGCGGTTTCAGACTATGCCGATGAGAATAAACCGTATTATTATGGAGTGAAGGTTCCGATTTTCTGTGCAAGTGAGGACGGCAGAAGATTCCTGGATATAAGGCTTGAGCATATCGGAAAGCCGCTGACAACCAATGATTATCCAAGGGACAAAAGCGATGCTCCACATAAACTGATTTAGAGTGTAAATATGAAGATAATATTTTTTGACACTGAAACAACAGGATTAAACCCTGCAACTTGCCAGATAATAGAATTGGCTATGATTACTGTCGTTGATGGCGAAATTGTAGGGGACTATGACAAATTTATAAGAACAAATGAAAAGCTGCCTCAAAAAATTACTCAAATCACAGGAATTACCGATGAAATGTTGGATGAGAGGGGGATAAGTGAGGAGAAGATAGCAGAGGATTTGAAAAACAGGTTAACTCCAGGCACATTGATGGTTGCGCATAATTGCCAATTTGATTTGTCATTTGTCTATTATCTCTTGAGAAGACATTATCCAGATGAGGCAGATGAGATTGTAATGAATTTGGATTGGTTGGATACGCTTACAGTGGTAAAAGACCGTATGGAATATCCTCACAGGTTGAATAATGCTGTTGAGCATTATGAACTTGAAAAAGTAAATTTCCACAGGGCCATTGATGATACAAGAGCGTTATATGAAGTTTATAAAAAGTTAAAATATGATCCATTATACAGTCCTGATGAAATCGATCTTTACATTAATCTTTTCGGATACAATCCTAAGTATCCCATCAGTGGAATAAGACTTCGTCCGAAAATAACCTATAAACCGCAAAGATTCCATAATTTTCCAGATAAAAATAAAAGATTGCCTTTTGAATATATTTTGCCTAATCAAAAATAGTAATAGAGGTTGATGGGAAGATTCCATATCTTCCCAAAACGGTAGAGAAATTTGTAAATATAATGGAGGTTGGGAAAGATGTCCGTATCTTTCCCGAGGTTAAATATGGTTAGAAACTAAATATATAATAACTTGGAGGAAAATAGGGAAGTTTGATCTCTTCCCTACATGTACTGAACTAGTTGTTCATCCTGGAGCTTGTTTCCAGGCTTCACCTTGTCGATTGCATCCTTAAAGTATTTGTATGTGATCTCACTGGCTTCAAGGTCATCCCTTAGGGCAAGCATTGCAGCTTCTCTGCAAACAGCTTCAATGTCTGCTCCCACATAACCTTCAGTGTTTTTAGCTAGTTTTTTGATGTCCACATCGTCCGCCAGAGGCATGCCTTTGGTGTGTACCTTAAAGATGGATATTCTTGCTTCTTCATCAGGCTCTTTGACTTGAATGTGTCTGTCGAACCTTCCAGGTCTCATCAAACCGGCGTCCAGAATGTCCGGCCTGTTGGTTGCCGCAATGATTGCAACGTCTTCAAGCTCTTCCAAACCGTCCATTTCAGTTAACAGTTGGTTCACGACTCTTTTTGTCACACCGCTGTCAGTGTCATTTCCGCTGCGGGTACTGGCTATTGCATCGATTTCATCGAAAAAGATCACTGTCGGTGAAGCCTGTTTAGCTTTTCTGAATACTTCCCTGACGCCTTTTTCGGATTCTCCAACCCATTTTGAGAGGAGTTCAGGGCCTTTGACTGAGATGAAGTTCGCTTCGCTTTCGCTTGCAACGGCTTTTGCAAGCAAGGTCTTACCTGTTCCGGGGATACCATATAATAATGTTCCTTTTGGAGGTCTTATTCCCAGGCGTTGGAATGTTTCAGGATGTTTCAGTGGCCATTCGACAGCCTCTTTGAGCTCCTGTTTCACGTCTTCAAGACCGCCGACGTCATCCCATTTGATGTCCGGGATTTGAACGAGAACTTCCCTGAGCGCTGAAGGTTGAATTTCCTTTTGTGCGTTTTTGAAGTCGTCTCCTGTAACGACGATTTTTTCCATGACCTCTTTTGGGATTTCCTCATCGTTTTGTATTTCAGGAAGGATCCTTCTTACAACCCTCATCGCTGCCTCTTTACATAATGACTCCAGATCTGCCCCTACGCATCCGTGGGTGGTATTTGCGATTTTTTCAAGGTCGACGTCATCAGCTAAAGGCATGTTTCTTGTGTGGATTTCAAGAACCTCTTTTCTCTCTTCAGAGTCAGGTACCCCGATTTCGATTTCACGGTCAAACCTTCCAGGTCTTCTGAGCGCCGGGTCAAGTGAATCAGGTCTGTTGGTTGCACCGATTACCACCACCTGGCCTCTGGATTTGAGCCCATCCATCAGGGTTAAGAGTTGTGCAACGGTTCTTCTTTCAACTTCGCCGTTTGTTTCTTCTCTTTTCGGAGCGATTGCATCGAGTTCATCTATGAATATGATTGAAGGGGAGTTTTCTTCTGCCTCTTCGAAGTATTCCCTCAGGTTCTCTTCGGATCCGCCCACATATTTGCTCATGATTTCAGGACCATTTATTGCAATGAAGTGGGCATCACTTTCGCTGGCCACCGCTTTGGCCAGTAATGTTTTACCGGTTCCAGGAGGTCCGTGCATCAATACCCCTTTTGGTGGAGCGATACCAAGTTTTTCGAAGAGTTCAGGTCTTTTGAGAGGAATCTCAATCATTTCCCTTACTTTTTTGACTTCCTCTTTTAGCCCTCCGATGTCCTCGTAGCTAACATCAACAAGGTTTCCGACACCTTCGATTTTGCTCACGTCCACTGGGGTTTCGTGCAATTGCACTTCGGTGTTTGGACCTACAATGACGATGTCTTTCGGACTGGTGGAGACTACTGCAAACTTGATTTCTTTCATTGCAGGGGTGAAGTCCATCAATTCGTCAAACAGGCTATTGAAGCCCATGCTTGGTCTTGGTGCCCTGATTTGGGATCCGATGATGTCTCCCTGAACCATCACCTTTCCGGCAAAGAGTCCACGAACGTCACCTTGCACGCGAATGTTGTTTTCGATTGGAGCCAAAACAACCTTTTTCGCTTCGATTGCTTTTGTCTTTTTGATTGTGACCTCTCCTCCGATGGTGGCTCCGGAGTTTTTACGGACAAGCCCGTCAATTCTTATTACTCCGAGTCCTATGTCAGTCTGTGAAGGAAGAGCGATAGCTGCAGTTCTTCTTTCACCAACAATTTCAATAAGGTCTCTTTCATTGATTCCTAAATCGTCCATGACGTTTGGATCAAGTCTTGCAACGCCCTGGCCTACATCCTTTTGTGAAATTGCTTCTGCAACTTTTAATGTGATTTCTTTATCTGCCATTTTTATCATCTCCATTCGGCTGTAATGTATGTAAATGTAATGTGTCAAAATCTTTTTGTTACTTTTTGTAACTTTATTGACAAAGTAATCTGTGTATGTCTTACTATATAAAGGTTTCGGTTTTATGGATTTTTCAAAACCATCAAAAAGCAGCTGATTTATTTAATGGATAATAATATGGCTATTGTTAATTTTAAATCATGATTAAAAATTTTAACAATAAAAAATAGTAATAATCAAACTTTCATTTTCAAAATGAAAATTTAATTACTTTTAGACACTTTAATATTTGTTCGTATCTTATAAAACAATTATCTGATTATTCCGCCGAAGCCTGTGAAGAGCACCTTGACCTGGTCAATATCGTCTTTGGTCAATGAGGTAATCTCAAAAGTCAGGCTGACCGAATCGTCATCGATTTGCGGGCCGTTATAGGCATCGGTTAATTTTATGTTCAATATATTGTCATGCATCAGCACAGTTTTTTGGATGATGCCGACATTGACATTCTTCGGAAATACGCAGCTGATGCTTTTTGTCACTGTCTTCAGATTTTCAATCTTCCACTGGTGAAGTTCATCCGGAAGCATAATCCTGATGTTTGCTATACGAAGCTTTTTGGTTTTGGTTCCGTTTCTCAACACTGCTGTCTTGCCGTCAATGCTTTCAAGGATTCCGACATGGATTTTTCCTGAATAGATATGTTTCAGGCCAACTTCCTCTCCGACAGACTCATTCAGATAGCTGTACTCGTAGCTCAGGGCACCGATTGCCTTGTCACTTCTACCCAAAGCGTTTGTGATGTCTCCCATATGCTTTGTGGCCTTGATTGCAATGTCAATGAACTCCTCTTCATCGCCGTTGTTGATGACGTCCCTCAGCTCCAGGACCGCTTCGGCAAGGGTATTCCTGATTTTGTCTCCGTTGCTGTTCATTGACTGAATGTTGTATGTCAGATATGGATTCTGGGATACGATACGGGCAATCATATCAATCATTAGGTTGTATATTGGACTTTCATAGTCTTCGGTCTCGGATATGTCGACCCGCAGCTTTTCGATTGCTGAAGCTGTTGAAATGAATGAGAAATGGGTGAGAACCTGAACTATGCTCATCATGAAATCATGCTTTTCGGCACTGGTTTCAATGATTCTCATGTTTTTGCGTGCCAGATAATCATAAACCTTCTCATACCATTTGCCTTTCCTGTCTGCAGTCAATACGATTACCTGATTGTCAAGCCTTGTTGTCCTTGGACCGAATACTGGGTGTGTTGGAATGTACTCCACGCTTTCGGGAAGCGCTTCGCCCATGGTCTTTGTGGGGCCTTCCTTGACTGAAGTGACATCAATCATGACCGATCCGCTTTTCATGAAAGGCGCAACTTCACGGATGACATCGCAGGTATGCTGAATCGGCACCGAAACCACTAAAATATCGCTTATATTTGCAAGCCCCTCATTGGACTCAATATAATTCACGTTCATTTCATCTGCAACATGCCTGCCCTTTTTGTGGTCACGGCCGGTAATGTATACATCAAAGTCGTCTCTGAGATAATAGATTAGGGTCTTACCCAGACCGTCGCTTCCACCTATAATTCCAACATTCATTTTAATCATTAATAGTTTTCAGTAATATATTATATAAATTAGTAACAAGATAAATTATTTTGAATTATGAGAATCGTAAAAGAAAATGAAAAGGAAGGAATTGTTGAAGTTGTCCCCGAAACATTGGACGATTTGTGGCACTTGTCACACATCATAGAAGTTGGCGACAATGCTTCATCAAAGACAACACGCAGAATTCAGGACACCACCGGAGACAAGACTCGGGGCGACAGGGGAGTAAAGAAGACATTCTATTTAGGTTTGGATATCAAAAGCATTTCGTTTCACCTCTTCACCGGTAAGTTGAGGCTGACCGGAGTAATCACAAGAGGTCCCGATGACCTGATACCTCTCGGATCACACCACACCCTTGAGGTAAAGCTGAATGTTCCGCTCAAGATTACAAAATCAAGGTGGCCGAAATGGGCAATCAAAAGGATAAACCAGGCAATCGAGGCATCAAAGAAGCTGTCCGCAATCATTGTGGCCTTGGAGGATGACACTGCAACACTGGGTTTGATGAGGCAGTTCGGAATCGAGTATTACGGTCCGATAAAGGGACATGTTTCAGGAAAGAGAATCGTCGACAAGAACCGGCAGAAAAACATCGTCCAGTTCTATGAAAAGGTCATCGAGTCAATCGTCAAGTTCGATTCAATCCAGAACATAGTCATTGCAGGGCCGGGATTTTTCAAAAACGATTTTTACGATTATCTCAAAGACAAGCACTCTGATTTGGCAAAGATTTCAATAGTCGAATCAACAGGTTCCGGCGGAAGAAACGGAATCAACGAGGTTTTAAGGAAGGGAACCGTTGAAAAGCTGACTGCGGAAAACCGTGTGGCTCTGGAAATGGGTGCTGTCAATAATCTGTTGTCTGAAATAGGAAGGAATTCCTCAAAGATAGCATACGGTATCAGACAGACTCAAAATGCAATCAATTTGGGTGCCGTTTCTCAGCTGCTGATTCTGGACACTAAAGTGGCCAGCGAAAATATGGGTGAGGCCATGGACATGGTTGAGAACATGAAAGGTGAGGTAATGGTTGTCAGCAGCCAACATGAAGGCGGAAAACAGCTGGAAAGCCTCGGAGGAATGGCCGCTATTTTAAGATATCAGATTGATTAATATTTATATATTAAAAAAATTATAACTTATAAGTAAGATTTTTTTAATTAGTGATTTTTATGATGTATTCATCGATATTTTTTGCATTAATATATGTTTTTGTTGTTACTGCAGTAGGTACGGCAGTAATAGACATAATATTCCGCTTTTTAGGAAAAAGAGGATATTTGGGAAACCTCTTTCCTAATGTGAGGGGAGGAATTCCGCGTGCAGTGGGCATAGTCCCGGCAATTGTACTGTCTTTTTATATGCTGCCCGGATATAACAATCTTATTTTGATAATAGGTATTTTTGCACTAATCGATGATATCCTCGGAAGAAAGCCTTCTCCGTTTGGAGTTGAATGGGGTCAGCTTTCAAGAGGAATAGGAATTCTATTGGTCATGATTATAGGAATACTTGAAGGAATGGGAGTTTCAGCAATATTTGTTGCATTGATGGTCCAGCCTTTGAATATTTCAGATATGCAGCCGGGGTCCTGCTGTATAGTGACAATCATAATGTCAGTTCTGACAATTATTGTAATGGTTCTTATCGGTTCACCTGCTGCTGAGGAATTGCCTGCAATTTATACTCCATTGCTGCTCCTTGTGGTTTGTCTTGCCTACTCTCCGCTCGACTTTTCCGGAAAGATCATGTTGGGAGAAGTTGGAAATCATGTGTTCGGAGTTTCATTGGGCATAGCATTTTATATCATGGGAGGACTGGTTGGAGTCCTGCTGTTCGGAATCATAACCACAGCATTCATTGCATTTGTCAGAAGAAATAACCTGAAGATATTCTTCAGACATAATTTGGGAATAGTTTATCCCACATTTGGTGATTACTTTATGGATGTTTTAACTGGAGGGGGATTGGGTGACCTTTTCAGGAAATGGATACTGAAAGACAAACAGCATAACGTCACAAATCCTCTTTTGATTTCATTGGGATTCAGAAGGCTTCTTTACAATCCTCATGCATCAAGTTATACAAGATATGTTCCCGACGATTATATTCCTCGTTTAGGTAAGGGAGAATGAGTTTTATGAAATGTTTGTTTATTGTTACAGGAAGGGGACTTGGCGGAGATGCGATGACCGCATTGAATGCAATGAAAGCGCTTGAAAGAAAGGGTGTCGAGTGCGAAATCGCCCTGGACGAGTCCGCTCACGGTACATTATTTGAAAAGCATGGCTACAACTGGCACAGGATTTCAGTTCCTCACGCCGGAGGCCATTCCGCAACCAAACTGTCCGCCGTTAAAGGGGCTTCAAAATTAATCGTTGCCACCTTTAAGGCAAGAAGCCTTATTAAAAAGTTAAAGGTCGATTTTGTAGTTGGCGTGTTGGGCGGAGGGGCCATTGTTGCCTCCCTTGGAGGCAAGGTTGCAAGAAAGCCGACATTTTCCATGATTTCAACACCTCTCGATTCAAAGGTATGTCCTAAATTCAATCAGTGTTACATTTTGCCTGAACTGAACATGTTCAGATGGGACGAGCTTCCAAAAAATACTGCCAAGGCATTTTACCCGTTGGCTGAAAACATGGGTGACGGTGTTGAGGCAAAGGCGCTTGAAAAATTGAAGGAATATCCTAATTTTGATGAAAACAAAAAGACAATCGTGTTCTCATCAGGTTCATCCATATTTAAGGGAATGATTGACGCAATCAACATTGTTGCCGATAAGACCGATGAATACAATCTTGTTTTGGTCGGACTTCCTTTAAAGGAGGAATACGGCGAGCTTATCGATGAGAAAAAGATTGTGTATGTGGGATACATTGACTGGATCAATCACCTGTTCAAGTTTGCCGACTTGACTGTCCTGACTGATGATGGAGTCTCATTGGAAGAGGCATTTACCAATGGAAAGCCTATTGTTGCCCTTGCACGCATCAAATGGGGAAGATACCAGAACATGGCAGGCGTATTCAAGGGTGCAATGATTGAGTCAAGCGTTGAGGATGTCTGTAAAAGCATTGATGAGGCCTTCAAGAATTATGATTCCATGCGGGAAAAGGCTTTGGTATATGGTAAGCAGTGCATGGCCGCCGCTGATGATTTGGCGGAAGACATCTTAAAAAGAGTTAAATAGTGGCATTACAGCCACATGTTTTTGATTATTTTATAGTTTGTATCAGTTGACGGATGTATCTCTATGAATTCCCCGTAGTCATCAAGGTCATAATCCATTCTCATCAGGTATGAGAGATATGCCACATCGCTTACGGAAGACGGGGAAATGTGGTTGATTTTATTTATTCTGTTTTTGTTTTTGTCGAAGTCTATTTCTGTAAAACCTGTTTCTGCATTAAGTATTTTCCAGAATGCGCCAGGACCGCCAATTCCCGGAAATGAAATTGTTGCCTTTTCATCATCGCTCAACCTCACCTTTTCATTTTCGACAAAACTCACTTCCATGTTCAGACTCAATGTTTGAGGAATGCAATCGTAGGTCATCTTATTTCCATATCCTGCCATATTCCTTGCAGCTGTGATGCCCTCCTTTCTAGCTACTGGGGTCAGCTGATATCCTCCGGTAACATCACCTGCAGCATATACATTACTTAGGTTGGTTTGCATCATTTCATTGACTTTAATGGTTTTGTCATCATTCAGCTCAACAAATCCTTCAGCGATTTCACTGTTTGGTGTTCTGCCTGTGGCGAAAAACGGAACTCCATCAAGTTCCTCGTTGTTGTCTGTGAGGACCTTGTCTTCAAAGACTTCACTCACACTAGTGTTTTCCAGAATGTTGACATCTGGAATGATTTTTTCCAGGACGTATTTTTTGGCATTTTCTCCGAGTTCCTTCAGGAATGTGCTTCTTGCAAGGACATTGACCTCGCTTCCGAGTGTTGCATAGATGTTTGCAATCTCACAGGCAATGATCCCTCCCCCGATAATGTTCAGCTTTTCGGGAACATCCTCAAGCTTTAGGATGTCCTTGTTGGTCAGTCCGAACTCGCTTCCCTTGACATCGGGGATGAATGGGCGGGCACCGGTTGCTATTAACAGGTTATCGTATTCAAAGTTTTCACCGCCGACGACAACTGTATCTCCTTCAATGCTGGCCTTGCCATAAATTACATTATTTCCGACGCTTTCGTTTTCCATCTGATTAAGTTTACGGAGCATGACTTGTGTTTCTTTAATTTTTTCAACGATTTTATCGTATGAAATCTCAATTTGGCTTTTTAAAAATCCGTGGTTGTTGAACCTGTTGTTTTCATCGATGAATTTGGTAATGTCTGTAAGTGCACAAATGACCATACATCCTTCGTTCAGGCATGTTCCGGCAATATGATTTTTTTCAATTAAAGTAACGTCTTCACCTAGTTTTCCAAGCTCTAAAGACCCTAATCTTCCTGCTGGGCCTGATCCGATAACAATATTTTTCATAATATTCCTCTGTTAGATAGTTTTATATAATACAAACTTTTAATATTAATAATATATTAAATTTTGGAGATGGATAATTATGTGTATTGCAGCACCCGCTCAGGTTGTTGAAATCAACAGAGAAGATAACTGGTTATATGCTGACTTTGGTGGAGCAAGACAACAAGCAAAATTAGACCTTTTACCTGAGGTAGAGGTTGGAGATTACGTTTTAATCCATGCTGGTTATGCAATAGAAAAATTAACTGAAGAAGCTGCTAAAGAATCTTTAGAAGCTTGGGAAGAACTTTTAGAAGTTCTTGAAGAAGAAGACAGAGAAATGGAACAGGCAAGAATGAATGCTGAGAATCAGTAGATAGACACTCTTGTTACTCCTTTTATTTTTAAAAATTCATTTATCAGTTCGCCCTCAACGGGTTCTTCTGTAATTATTGTCAGTATAGGGTTTTTCTGAAGCTCGGTGTCTTCAGCATAAGCCTGTCTGATACTTATTCCTTTTTTTGAAATTAAATTTGAAGTGCTTGCTAATATTCCTTCGCTTTCAGATCCCACTTCTATTTCTATTACTCCCAATTCAAGGTTTTTGGCAATGTTTTTAAGAAGTGTTCCGGCAGGTATGATGTTGCTGAAGAGGTTATACAGTTCTGCATCATCCTTGATTATTTCGATTGTTGATTTGATTGCACGTCTGTCAACTTCAGCTGCACTTGCAAGTGCCTTATCGCTTATTTTCAGGTTTCCGCAGTAGATCTTGCCGTCATCCTTTAGTGACAGTCCAAGTTCGATCATTTTTTCAGCAACCCTTAATCTTGCAGGGTATTTCTTGAATTTTTCATTAACTTTTTCCCACATTTTAATCATCATTCCTACTTTTTGTACATTCATGATAATATTTGTTGAATGGGATATATAAAATTTTGTAAAAAAATTGTCGATAAAATTGTCAGGAAATTGAAAAATTCTTGAAAAAAAATAGTTTAGTAGGCTAGATGGGATTCGAACCCATGACCTCCCGGTTATCAGCCGAGCGCGCTAACCAAGCTGTGCCACTAGCCTATGAGATTTGTGTGACAGTTAACTGTCAACACTAATACTTATGTTTATTACTATATATAACTCTTTCGGTTAAATATAGAATTTAATTAAAAAATTAAAATATTATCTGTTAATCATTTCGTTAATGGATTCTGCCATGGCATGTCCTTCAACGGTAATGATTGCTTTTTCAATTCCTTCAACGTTTTCAGCTCTGATTTTAGCATCAGCAGCGATACGTGTAATACTCATACAACCTGGGTTGGTTGGTTTAAGAGTAATTTCAGCTTGATCGCCTTCAACGGTAATATTTTGTACAATACCCATTTCTACAATACTTATTCCCATGTGTGGGTCATTAATTGGAGTAATAGCGTCTTTAATATCATTTACTAAATCTTCTGACATAATAATTCTCCTATAATTTATGTATTTATAATTATTAATAATGTTATTTATATATGTTGTTATTTTTTCAGACGATGCTTTAATTTAACTCCGATGCCGTTGCTGCATTCTTCCATTTCACGGCCGGTCATTACTGCCCTGCCCACTCCAACAACGGTGTCGTCACGAACAATAACCACTTCGTCGCCCGGAATGATTTTATGGTCTGCTTTTTCAATTCCGGGTGCAAAAACAGTATTTGTTTGGAGGTCAAAATCGATATTCACAATATGGATTCCCAGGTCTTTTAAGATTTCTCCTCCCGCCAGGTTCAGTCTGAATAATCCGTAATCCTTATTCAATAAAGCCAGTTGGGTGCCATCGGATAAGATTCTTTTGTGGTACATTCCCTTGGTCTTGACATTGTCGGGGATAAATTCATCACCGTTTTCTCCAAACTGATATTTTGCAATGGATCTGAGTCCGTGTAGGCTTTTATCTTTTCCCTTCACCCTTTGGTGATTCTTAAGCTCCATCCTTAAGTTATAAAGTGAATCCGGTGAGGTCGGACGTTCGTCTGCACAGACGTTCACAAAATCATCGACATAGGCTTCCAATGATTCAAGATAGCCTCCGGCAAGATTGGCCACAATGTTTTTGCCTTTGCAGTATTTCGCTATCAGCCTACCGCTTTCCTCAATCTCATCTGCTGACCATGAGCCTGTTGTGCTCACGTCATATGACTGGATTGGAAAAGTATTTTCAAGTTCCCTCGGACAGATTCCAAAAGGGGAGGTTACGATAAGCTCCTGAAATGACCTTGTCAGCTTTCTGAACTTCTGATGGGATTTGGAATTGGAGTATGGTTTTTTCATACTGCACGGCAACAGCACAACAGTGTCTCCTAACGGTTCCATCATTTCCATCCTTTGTCTCCATCTGACCGCTTCCGGGCGATACAGGGACTCTTCACTTGAACATATTACCTTCATACTATTCCTCAAAAGCCTTTATCAATTCATCATCAAGTTTTTTCAATCTTTCAATATTGTCAGCGCTGTCTTCAATGGTTCTCTGCCATTTTTCAATGACAAAATCAACATCCACTTCCCTGGTGCCGCTTATCAGATTGTCCGCATGTGCAACAATTTTCTCCTCAAGGGTTTGGGGAATGTAGGATTTTTCAGGAAGTCCAAGCTTCACAGCCTCTTCAGCGGTGATTCCCGCACCTATATGCCTTTCAATGATATTCAGCACATCAGCGGTGCAGCCATATTTTGAAGCTATTTCAACTCCAACGATGGCATGGGTTATTCCATGGGTTCTGGATCTTCCGATATCATGCAGCAATGCGCCTTTACGTATCAGGTCTTTATCGGCATTATCAAAATTAGCGGCTATTTTCATAGCCTTTTTACAGACAGCTTTGCAATGCTGGATAACGTTTTCAGGAGTGTTCTCCTTTTCAAGCAATTTAATTTCCATTCTATCTATTTTTTCATCTTTTTATTAAATGAATTTAAATCACTTTTGGTTAATTTGATGTCCTTTTTGATCTGTTTGATTATTTCGCTGTTGTCCTGGTATTCCAATTCTTTACAGCAGACACACAGGAACTCTTCGTCTGACGCTTCGTCGAAATTGTATCTCACATGGCCTAAAGGACAGACGAAAAACATGTTGTTCTCTTCGTATTCCAGTTTGGCATTAAGCTCATTCAATTCTTTTTCGCCTTCTTCGTTTATTTGCCTGATCATTTCATCTTCGTCAAATTTCCATGAATAGGTGTACCATTGGGTTTCAGGATCTTTGCTTCTTTTATAATTGGCGATTTTCAAATCATAAAGCTTATATAAAAATTTCCTAACGATATTTAACTTGATTTCGGTTTTGTTTGATATCTCTTCATCAGTTTCAATGCCGTCAATCAATGCCTGGATTATAGGAATGATGGTTTTTTCGACGGTGTCCTGTATATCCTTAGCGATATATTCTATATCTTCCTGTGATAGGTTTAATGCTCGTATAAGGGTATCAATTCCTTCAGGGGTTTCTTCATCCGGATAATATTCTTTAAATCTTTTTTTAAGATTTTCTTCATGTTCCTTTTCAACGATTTTAGACAATGATTTTTTTACCAATGGATTGTTTAGCATTTAATTTCCCCTAATATATCTGTAAAGATAAAAATAATAAAATTATTATTAGTTATATTCTTTTTATTATAAAAATATATCTAATATTTAACTTTATTGTGCAAGAATTCTCGGGGATGAATTGCACATTTTAGTGGATAGTGTCTATATTTTTTTTTATGTGGATGGGGTGGTGAGATTAGTTTTCAAATGCTCTCGGATAAATGCTATATTATATGTATGTTATAATAATCTATATAGAAAGATGGGGGAAAAACTTCAATAAGTTAATTTTTTTCCTTTCTTTGTTAAGCACGGTTTCATAATAATAATATTCTAAAAAAAACAATCCTTTAGGATTATTTTTAGTCATTAAGATGATGTTTTTAGGATTTTTTTTATAATTTTAATAAAATGTAAAAAAAGATGTTGAATATGTGTGATAAAACATTTATTTTAACGGATAAGGTTGAATTTGTTCCTGATGAAGAGATGGAAAAGGAATTATGGTTTAATATTAATGCCAGTGCTTTTGTGTATAATAAAACATTGGAGTATAGTATTTACCGTGAAAATCTAGTTAAAGAATTCGCAATAGGCAACAAATTTAAAGTAAACC
>NZ_CAJODJ010000019.1:0-57326 GCF_905233225.1 Methanobrevibacter sp. UBA212 | reverse complement strand
TTAGGAATCATCTCCATCACGTTGAATGATTTCTTTTGCCAGTTTAAGGTAGGCTTTGGTTCCTGTACTGTCCGGGTCATATATAAGGCATGGTTTTCCAAAACTAGGGGCTTCAGCCAATCGGATGTTTCTTGGAATGACGGTTTTGAACAATAGGTCAGTTTCGCCAAAGTAACTTTTAAGCTCTTTGTAAACGTCTTTGCTAAGTCTAGTTCTCTTATCATATAGAGTGAGGAGAATTCCTTTAATTGGAGTGGGACTTCTAAGCCTTTGTTCGACTAATTTAATGGTATTAATCAAATCGGCTACCCCTTCTAGTGCATAATACTCAGCTTGGATAGGTATTAAAACGCTATCGGAAGCTACTAATGCATTGACTGTTATGACACCTAATGAAGGAGGTAAATCAATGAAAATGTAATCAAATAATGGTACAACATCCTTAAGAGTTTCCTTCAAGATAATATGGTAATTTTCTCTCCAGCACCACTGAGGGATATATTACTTGGGATAATAAACAAATTTTTAATAAACGTAGGAATTGTTGCTTTTTTTACATTTATATCCCCAATGATAGCATCGTATATTGTATTTTCTATCTTAGTTTTATCAATGCCAAAGCTTGTAGTAGCATTGGCCTGAGGATCCATATCGACCACTAAAACAGATTTTCCCATTACCGCTAGAGATGTTGCAGTATTCACAACAGTTGTTGTTTTACCACAGCCACCCTTTTGATTCATCACTGCAATTACTTCACTCATTAAAGAATTCTCCTATTTATGATAAGTTTTAAGTTACCAGTTATGAAGTATAACTTAAAATTTCAAAGCTCTAAAGAATAACATTTAAGTTATCCAGTATAAGTTAAAAGGATTAAGTTATTCCTTCTAAATTAAAACTTAAAGGAAATAACTTATCAGTTCCAACTTCTAAGGGATAGGAAATAAGGTTTAAGTTAGAACTTCTAAAGAAATAACTTATCATAACTAACTTTTAACAAATAAGTTATATTTTATAACTTCTTCCTTATAAAGTATTTGTTTTCACAAATAAGTTATTAGTTATTCATTATCACTTATAACTTATAACTGATAATAAAAATTATAAGTTATAACTAATAACTAAAAAAAATCAAAAAAAAATAAGAAAGGATTATTTAGCATTTTGCAGGGTTCCAGCAAAATAGCTAGCATATCCTTTTAAGTCCAACATTCCATGGCCTGAGAAATTCATGACAATGGTTTTCTCTTCGCCGGTTTCTTTACATTTCAATGCTTCATCAATTGTGGCTCTAATTGCATGAGTGGTCTCAGGAGCAGGAACAATGCCCTGATTACGTGCAAAAAGAATTCCTGCATTGAAACAGTCCTTTTGATGAACAGCCTTAGGGGTGATATAACCTTCTTTAGCTAAAAGAGAAACAATTGGTGACATACCGTGGTATCTTAAACCGCCTGCATGAACTGAAGGGGCAACAAAGTCATGTCCTAAGGTAAACATCTTAAGCATTGGAGTAAATCCATTGGAATCGCCAAAGTCATAATCATAAGATCCTTCAGTTAAAGTTGGACAGGCACTAGGTTCAACTGCGATGAATTCTGTGTCTGAATTTCCATCAATTTTATCTTTAATGAATGGGAAAAGAGATCCAGCAAGGTTACTTCCTCCACCGGCACATGCAATCATTACATCAGGAGTCTCTTCAGCAATTTCCAATTGGGTCTTCAATTCCTGACCGATAACGGTTTGGTGCAGCATCACATGGTTGAGTACGCTTCCCAAGGAATATTTGACTTCATCATTTTCCAAAGCCTCTTCCATAGCTTCGGAAATGGCTACTCCAAGAGAACCGGGATGATCTGGATTATCTGCTAAAATTTCACGTCCCACTTTGGTATTTTCACTAGGTGAGGCAAAGACATTTGAGTCATAGATGTCCATGATATTTTTCCTGTCCGGCTTTTGATTGAATGAAACCTTAACCATATATACTGTACATTCGATGTCCAGCAAATTACATGCAAGTGATAAGGCAGTACCCCATTGACCCGCACCGGTTTCTGTAGTCAGTCTTTCCACACCTTCCTTTTTGGCAAAATATGCCTGAGGAATAGCGGAATTAAGCTTATGTGAACCTGTTGGTGAAGAGTCTTCCCTCTTGAAATAGATTTTAGCGGGAGTATTCAAGTATTCTTCCAACTTATTGGCTCTGACCAATGGAGAAGGTCTTCCCATTTCCATATATAATTCTCTAACTTCGTTTGGTATAGTAATATAGCGGTCTGTTGCAAATTCCTGTTCTAAAGCTGATTTAGTAAAAGCTAACTGTAAAGATGAAATCTGATCTTTTCCTTCACTGTTTTTAGGAGCAGGAAGCGGAACAGGCAAATCGGCAAGCATATTATACCATTGCTTTGGCACTTCATCTGATGATAATTCAATTTTATAAGTCATAATAATACTTACATCAATGTACTATATAAAGCTTTGTTGTACAAAAATGTACAGTTTAATTATTAATATTATAAGGGACAATCTAAAATCATGAGAATTTTAGCTATTGATGTTGGAACCGGAACACAGGACATAATGATATATGATACAGAAAAGGAACTGGAAAACTCAATTAAACTGGTTCTGCCCTCTCCGCACCTGTACATCTCCCAACAGATAAGGGAAACAGAAAATGACATTTACTTTACAGGAGAGATAATGGGCGGAGGAAAAATCAAAAAAAGCCTGTTGGAACATATGGAAAAAGGATATAAGGTAGTGATGGAACCGACATGCGCAAAGACAATACGAGACAATATCGAACAGGTAAAATCATTGGGAATAGAAATTGCCGATGAAAACAAAGACTACACAGACTATAGCAAAATAAAACTGGGTGACATCAATATTAAAAAATTATCTGAATTCTTATTGGGTTATGACCTGGATTTCGATTTTGATGAAATTGCAATAGCTGTGCAGGACCACGGTTATAACGAAAACATGGGTGACCGTGACTTCAGGTTTGAAAAAATCAGACAGAAGGTATCACATCCCATCTCCCCATTGGAATTCGGATTCAAAGAGGATATGCCTGAATACTTCACAAGAATGCAGGCCGTCAGAAGGCAAATAAAGGATGAGGGAATAGAAAAGCTTCCGCTGGTGATGGATACGAAATTCGCATCAATTGCCGGAATGTGCTATGATGAGGTGGCAAGCAGGCTTGACAGCTTCATTGTAATTGACATTGGAAACGGCCACACAACAGCCGCATCAATTGAAAACGGGAAAATTCAAGGAGTATTCGAACATCACACATCAAGCCTGACTGGCGAATCACTTGAAAGATACATTAAAAGACTTGCCTCAGGAGAAATAACCCATGAGGAAGTTCATGAGGACTTTGGACATGGCGCACATGTTCTAAACCCAATAACTGAAATCGAAAAGGTAATAGTAAGCGGACCGAAAAGGGAACTGATCGAAAAGACAAATCTTGATTGGCATCATGCGGCTCCAGGGGGAGACGTGATGATGACAGGAACAATTGGACTAATCAAAACAATACTAGGATAGATAATATGCTAAAAATGGACTCCCATATTCACAGCGAATATTCCCCGGACTCACATTCAAGAATTGACGACATTTTAAAGACAGCGCAAGAAAGAGATTTGGACATCATAGCAATCAGTGACCACAATACTGTTGATGGAACCAGCGAAGTTATGGCTAAAACTAGAAACGCAGATATATTGGCAATACCCTCCATTGAAATTTCTTCAGCACTAGGTCATATTCTTGGTTTTGGGTGTGAGGAAAATATACCTCGAGACCTTTCTCCACAAGATACTATAGACAGAATCCATGATTTAGGGGGACTTGCAATTATACCCCACCCCTACTGTTTTTATCGACATGGGCTTTTATGCAAGAGTGACTATAAGGAATTGAAAATTGATGCAATAGAGACAAAAAATGCCAGATTCGTTATAGGATACTGTAACAACAAGGCAAAAAAATTAGCAAAAACAGAAAATATTCCAACATTGGGTGCAAGCGATGCCCATTACTGGAAATTCGTTGGCGATTGCTTCAGTCTGATTGATTGTGAAAAGGATATCGACAGCGTACTAAAAGCAATACGAAAAGGAAAAGTAGAGGCTCATGGAAAGGGAACATCAAATATATTGCTTTCCAAATACCTATTTGATAAAAATGTATTAAAGAAATTTGATTAAAAAGAGTTATTCACTCTTTTCAATTAAAATTTCTATAATGGAAACGTTTGTTTTTTCGTTGTTAAAATTTTCAATTTCTTCAGTAGAAATTTGAATATCAGTAACGTCCGCTTCCGGAACAAACCTATTTCTAACAATTTCAGCAGCATCAACAGCACGACTGATAGCTTTTCCTCTAGCTCTTAAAAGAACACTATCAGATCCTTCATTAAATTGTGTAACAACTGCTAAAACATAATTCATAACAGGTTTGCTACCTACAAAAATTGTATTATTCTCCATATTTATTTCACCATAATAAAGTTTAGCAATTAATGTATATAAAATTTTACATAAAATTTTAATAATAAGTATAAACATTTAAATAAAAAAAATAAAATTTATATAAACAAAATAAAAAAATAAATAGAAAATTATAAACAATTAATATACAAATAAAAAATAAATAAAAAAATAAATAAAAAATAGAAATTCAACTAAAATTTTTCATAATAAATCAATTAATCGATAATAAAAAAATTATAGATTGTAAAATAAAAATTACAAAATTTTGAAAAAGTGAAAAAAATAGAAAATTTAAAAAAAAAATTAATAATTTGTTCGATTAATTAGCAACAATTTATTGATTGAATCCAAAACTGCCAAAATACTTGCCATTACTATGTCCTGATGGATTGACCTGCCTGTAGATTTATTTCCATCAGGGTCGGAACAGATTACAAATACATCAGCCAATGCATCGGTACCGCCGTTAATAGCTTCAAGATTATATTCCTCAAGCTCAATATGAAGAGTATCCTCAATCAAGGCACTAATAGCATTTAAAGCAGCATCGACAGGACCTACACCTGTACTTGCAGTTTCCTTTTCTACACCATCGATTGCAAGCTTAACTGTAGCGGTTGGAGAAACATTGGCCCCCATTGAAATGCTCATGCCCTTTATTTCAATTGGTGTTTCACGAGCTGAAGCGAGTTCAGTAATAGCAATAGCCACCAAATCATCATCAGTAACACATTTGCCGCTGTCACCCAAAGATTTGATTTCATTGAAGACCTTATAAAATTGTTCGTCAGTCAAATCTATGTGATATTCCTTGAGCTTTGATTTCAAAGCATTGGCTCCGGTATGTTTTCCCAACACTATGCGCCTGGAATGGCCTACCATTTCAGGAGAAATAGGTTCGTAAGTGGAAGAGTTGTTAAGGATTCCGTGAACATGAATTCCGGATTCGTGGGCAAATGCATTATCTCCAACAATCGGCTTGTTGACAGGCATTTTTACCCCAGTCAGACGCCCTACCAAATTGGACAAGCTATATAAACGGGTAGTATCCAAGCCCAAATCAACATTGTAAGCTGATTTTAAAGTCATGACCAGCTCTTCAAGTGAACAGTTACCTGTTCTCTCACCCAAACCGTTGACGGTAACATGGGCCTGGTCGGCACCGCATTCCAAAGCGGTTAGAGTATTGGCTGTTGCAAGACCGAAATCATTATGGAAATGAACACTAACAGGAACTGAAAAGCTTTCCTTAATATCGCTGATTAATTCGCGAGTCATGACAGGAGTCAAAATTCCAACGGTATCCGGGACATCCAAAAAGTCAACACCAGCATCAATGACCTGACTGAATACATCATAAAGAAAACCCCTTTCTGTTCTGGTTGCATCTTCAGCTGAAAACTCAACTGTCAAACCGTGGTCCTTAGCATATTCAACAGTTTCAACGGCTTTAGTGATGATTTCGGATTTTGACATTTTAAGCTTATATTCACGATGCAAAGGGGAAGTGCCAATAAATGTGTGTATATAATCCAAATCCGCATCCAATACCGCATCAACATCAATTGTTAAAGACCTGGAAAGACCGGCCAAGGCCGAATCCAAATCCAAAGCCTTAATTTTTCTGGCAGACTCTATTTCTCCTTTAGATGATGCCGGAAATCCAACTTCTATTTTGTCAACACCCAAATTATTGAGCTTTTGGGCAATCTGAATTTTTTCATCAACTGTCAATGCAACACCCGGAGTTTGTTCGCCGTCCCTGAGTGTTGTATCAAAAATATATATCTTTTCTGCTAAATTCATGTTCTTATTCTTAATAGTTTCAATATCGTGCATCGCATCCCCCATTTAAAATTTAAAAAATGAAGTTAATAAGGTTAATTATTTTTTACGCTTAACCTTAACAACCACAACAACAGCTACAATCATAATAACGATTAAAATTCCTAAGGACAAGTATAACTGTGTAGAACCTGGAACCTCATATTTTTCAATGTTCAAGGAATAAATTTGGCCTGAATGATCACCGAAAAACAAGGAGTTGCCGTTTATTACAGGTGAGGATGTAATGGCTGAATTAAATAAGAATGTGCCAGGATTATATGTGAACTCTTCCAATCCTGTGTATTTATTTAAAACATAGAGATTGCCATTGTTTGACCCGAATGCAACCAGGTTGTTTTTTAAAGCGGCTGTGGACTGAACCTTGTCGCCTGTCTTATGGGACCATTTTACGGTACCGTCGCGAATGTCAAGGCATGTCATGTTTCCCTCGTCGCTTCCGATGTAGACACTGTTTTCATGCTCATCGATTGTAGGAGAGGATAATACCTTATTGTCAAGGTCCTTTTTCCAGACCAAATCCCCGTCGGATTCATTTAAACAATAAACGTTGCCATCGCATGAACCGAAGATGACTGTTTCATTCACATAGCTTGGTGAAGACAATATCTCATCGCCTGTAGTAAAATCCCAGTTTTTGGATTTGTCAGTATCGAAGCTGTACATTTTAGAATTGGTTGAACCAATATAAATTGTATCATCCACAACCACCGGAGATGATTTAAGATCGCCATCCAGTTTCTTGTTGAATTCGACTTTGCCGTCATCATTCAATCCGTATAAATGTCCGTCGTCACTTCCAAAGTAAATGACATCCTTATAATAAAATGGAGTTGACTCCACATTGTCGCAGTCATAGTCCCAAACGACCTTGTGAGAGTTGATGTTGATTGCTTTAAGGCCGTCTTCACAACCGACATAGAGCCTGTTTTTATGAACAATCGGGGAAGAATTAGTAGGAGATTTCAAATCCAGATCCCATTCCTCTACACCTTTTTCCATGTTAATGGCCTTTAAGATACCGTCACTTGATACGATATAAATGTAATCACCATAGATGGCCGGTGAAGAATGAACCGGAGATTGGACGTTAAATGTCCATAAATTAGTTACGAAATCCGAATTTCCTTCCCTATATCCATTGTGGGTTACATCTCCAGCAAATGAATTCCAATTTTCAGCCGCTATTGGAGACAGGCACAAAAGCGCTATAACCAATCCGATCAATAATTTTTTATACATTTGAAAACCTCCTATACATCCCTGTTAAATCGTTTTACACCAATTATAAAGAATAATATGGTAAATCCTAAAAGCACGACCAAATCAACCCAAACATCACCTAATGTCTGACCTTTAAGCATTATTCCTCTCATTGCATCGTTGAGATAAGTCAATGGGAATACATATGCCAGTTTCTGTAAAATCCAAGGCATTGTCTCAATCGGATAGAATACCCCTGAAACGAACATCATAGGCATTGAGAACGGCAGTGAAATCTGGGCGTAATCCTCCTGAGTCTGTGTTCTTGCCGAAAGCATGATACCAAATCCGACAAAACACAACGCTCCAATAACCAAAACGATGAACGTCTGCAGGAATCCTCCCTTGATGCTCACATTAAAGAGCAATACCGCCATGAATATCAGTATCAAAGCCCGTACAAGTTCAATCAGCAATTTCGCCGCAATCTTTCCTCCGATAACTGTGGAAACGGATGTCGGTGTCATGAAGAGTCTTGCAAGCTCACCGGTTTCACGCTCACCTGCAATAGTTGCGCCCATTCCCATCATACAGCTCATCATGATTGTCATACCCAAAATAGCCGGAACCAAAAAGTCGATATACTTGATGTTTCCATAAATGCGGTTAATGTGAAGGCTTATATCATCCTTGAAATTGTCCAGGGAATGAGCAATGCTCGGCTTGATGTTTGCATCCTGAGTTGAAACGCTGGTCTGGGAAGCCACCATGTTGGAAATTCTGTAAAATATTCCTTGTGTTGATGATTCAAGAATCTGTGAAGCCATCTGGTCTGACGAGTCTATATAAAGCGTTACACCCTTCTGCTGAGACGAATCCTTATCATAGTCCGATGGCAGTATGATTGCCGCTTTAACTTCTCCCGAATCAACGCGCTGCTTTCCTTCATTCAAACTGTCGATTACCTCAACGACATGATATGTTTCGGTCGATTTGATGGTATCCAATGTCAAGTCGGTCAAATCACCGTCTGACTGTGACACTACAACTATAGGCAAGTCTGTCATTTCCCCACCCATTCCATAACCAAAGAGCAAAATCATGATTATCGGAAAGGCAAGGATTGAAACCAGCCTTGCAGGGTGCCTTTTAAGGGAAATCAGTTCCTTCTTTATCATCCACCAGAATTTTTTAGGCTCTATCATCTTCATTCACCTCGGATGTTGCTTTGATAAATACGTCTTCCAATGATGGCTCTTCTGTAAAAATTGAAGTGATGATGCCGCCTGAGGATATGATATCATTCAATACATTCTGAACGGCCATGTCATCAAAGCTGTCAATTCTCAAATTGATACGGCCATTGTGGGCCAATTCGACACTTTTGACATTTTCAGATTCGGAAATTGTTTCAATGATCTCCTCATTCTGGTTTTTCAAAAGCATAGACATCTTCTTCAAGCTAAGATTTTCCAAATCTTCATCTGATGAATCGGAATCTTCGCCTTCCTCGGAAATTTTGCTTAAAGCGTCCGTCAGTTCCTGCTTGTTGCTTTCCAAAAGAGCATCCTTAAGCCCCTGAGGAGTGTCATAGGCAACCAAATTACCGGTATTGATGATTCCCACATTGTCACAAAGCATGTCAACTTCATGCATGTCATGGGAACATAAAATTATTGTGTGACCGTTGTCGTTAAGTTCTCTTATCAAATCCCAAAGGGTTCGCTTGGTAGTAGGGTCAAGGCCGATTGTAGGCTCATCCAAAAAGAGGATATCCGGCCTGTGAACCAAACTTGCAACAAGGGAAGCCTTTTGCTTTTGGCCTCCCGAAAGCTGACCGACACGCTTATCCTTGGCATATTTGATGTCAACAAGCTCCATCAAATCTTCGATTCGTGAATCACGCTCGTCCTGAGGCACCCCATAATAGTCCGCACACATCTGTGAGTTTTCCATTACGGTCAAATCCTTATACAGGCTAACCTGCTGAGGAACCATCCCAAGAAGATTTCGCACCTCATCGGGGTTTTTCTGAACATCGTATCCGCCGACAGTGGCTTTACCGGAAGTTGGCTGAATAAGGCAGGTGAGCATCTTGATTGTGGTTGTCTTTCCGGCTCCATTGGGACCCAACATGCCAAAAATACTTTCGTTTGGAATTTCCAGGTTAAGAGAATTAACAGCGGTAAAGTTATTGTTGTAAACTTTTGTCAAATTTTCAGTTTCAATTGCGTTTTTCATTGTTAATCTCCATTCCAGTCATGTCTTTGAAAAAATTCACCCAAGATGGATTATTTAAAATATCATTCATGTGAGACCTCATTTCATACAGGAATTGCTGTCCGTCATCAGTTATTGAATAATATTTAACCCTTTTATTATTTTCGTTAACTTTCCATTCCCCAAAAATCAATCCTTCATTCTCCATTTTAGACAATATAGGATATATCTTACTTGAATTAATTTTCATGTCACATTTTGAATCTTCAAAGCTAAAGAATTCCTCCAACTTTTTCATGATTCCATAGCCATGAATGTTTTCCTTTGAAATTATCCACAGGATCAGTTTATGGATTATTCCGTTGGTAAAATGCTTGAGGAACTTTTCATGAGTTTTTTCAAAATCCTTTTCGTCTGTCATATTTCACCATATGTCAATTTTTGATATATGTTAACATTTATTATATTTGCATTACCAAATATTTAAATATGAAATTAGGTTTTACAACACTGGCTTTATTCATGGAACCTAACAACGACATCATCGATTTAGCTAAAAAACATGGATTTGAAATAATAGAAATTCTTGCTGAAGGCCCCTTTTTTGAAAAGGACAATGGTGAATTCAAGGACTGTGGCCTGGACATGAGAATGCATGCTGCAACTGTAGACATCAACATCGCAAGTTTAAACAAGGGAATAAGAGATGAAAGCGTTAAGCAAATGATTCATTGCGGGCAATATGCCGAAAGCATTAATGCAAATACAATTACAGTGCATCCTGGGATAATAGGTAGAAACGAACCGCATTTAAGAAAATGGGCATTGGAAATAGCTATCGAAAGCATTGGAGAAATAATAGACAACACAAATGTTGAAATTTCAGTCGAAAACATGCCTGTCCGTGGCAAATTCTTAGGAAACACCGTTGAGGAAATAGAGATGATACAGGAGGCAACCGGATGCAGCCTGACAATCGACACCGGCCACGGCAATACCTGCGGAAACCTTGAGGAGATGCTTAACCTAAAAAACATCAGCTACTGCCACTTGAATGATAATGATGGCGTCAAGGACCAGCATATTGCATTGGGTGAAGGTACAATGGACCTGAATTTATTGAAAAAGATTGATACCGCAATAATAGAGCTGAACAGCTTCGATAACATTCTTAAAAGCAAAGAGGTCATTGATAACTTATAACTTATTCATTATTTTTTTATAAGTTATTAGTTATAAGTTATAACTTATAAGTTATTAGTTATAAAAAAATAACTTAGAAGTCAATCAGGGTGACCTCGAAAATGTCCTCGATAATGTAATCTGTCTTGTCCATCATCTTAGGGGAGACTTCCTCCTGCTGTTCTATGGTTAAAACGCTGACATCCGCCTTTTTGAATGCCAAAATATCATTGAGTCCGTCACCGACCATCATGACCTTATAGCCACTGTCCTTGAGGATGGATACCACCTCACACTTTCCACGGGTTGAAACAGTGCCGAAGGCATTGTCCTCTGGAACATCAAGCATATTGGCAAGCCTGTTGATGGCTCCCTTTCTGTCTCCTGAAGCGATATATATTTCAATGCCACGGGATTTCAACGTTTCGACGGTTTCAAATACCTTTGGGAAAAACTTGCCTGCTGAAGTGATGGTATATGCAACAACACCCAAATCCATGTCAACAATGAGAGCGGATCCGTTGCACAGCTCCATATGGGAAATCTTTTCCCGCAATATGTCAAAACCGTCGGTGATGTCTGAAATTGTGGTTGACTTTTCGTTGTCAAGAATCTCCTTGACCTCAGCTTTGGAAACCGGATTTGTTGAAAAGCTAATGTCGAAATCGATGTCATATTCCTTGATGACATCAGAAATCAATGTGTCTGAATCCAATTTCAGAAGCTTATTGGTATTGAACTGAAGAACCACCAAGGCCAGGGCATCGGCCTGGTCGATCAAATCAAGTGAATTGATATCGGTGAATATGTTTCCATTTATAACATCCTTAATTACCCTGAACCTTTCAATCAATGTTCCTGAGTTATCAAATACGACAGCCTTTTTCATAGTATCGCCTAAACTAAAAATAATTCTAAATCTGGAATGTCTCTTTTTCCATCTAACCATTGAAAAATTAATTCTTTAATATTCGGGGTTTTGTTTTTAACCTTTATCTTAAACTCTAAAAAATTATCATATTCTTTAGGATAATTATTTTTAAGAAAATTTTCATATCTTATTCTATTTTGATATGATATTCTCTCATGTCGATAAATATTAAACAAAATAGTGATATTTCCAGTTTTTAATCCACTATCAAATGGTTCTAAAATTTCGGACATTATTATTCCTCCAATATAGTAATATATAAAAAGTAAACATTATATTTTTCCATGCGAGAATTAAATTCATTAATGAATTTTTTTAAATTTAAAGATAAAAACCTATTAAAAAGAATTTCTTCCTGCTTTTTAAATTTCTCATCATTTAATTTTAACGCATATATTTTTTCAATTTCACTAGCAAAAGTGATGTTAAATGACCAATTCACATATGCTAAAAAGAAAATCCATTCTTGTTTTAAAAGTTTAGAGTCACAATTCGTATCATTAACTATAATACCTATATTATTCTCAGATGTAATAACCATGAACTTAACAAATGGCAAAATCGTATTTTTTAAATCTTTAGAAGATGGAATAATGGCTCCATTAAAATGATTATGAAAAGTTGCTAAAACATTTCCTTCTAAAATTTCTTGTTTAACATTATGTGGAATAATAACCTTTTCCTCATTGCCCTCAACTAAATCAGCAATTAGTTGAAAATTAATATCTAAAACCGTCAGATATTCAATTTTTGCATCAAAAGTGTTTAAACAATGATATAATGAAATCCATATTACTTCTTTTAACTCATTATGTTCTTCCATAGCTTTTTTAAACAAATCAATATTGCTTATTAAATTGGATTCATCAAAAGAATTATGAAAATCAAAATTATTTAATGGATTTAATTTTTCAAATCCGATGAAATTTTGAAATCTTCCTCGTATCTTATTAACAAAATTCATATATACTCCTCATATAATTTTAAAAAATATCTATTTAATTAATTAAATTTAATAAGTTATAAATCAATAAGTTATAAATCAAAGCAATTTTACAAGCTTAAAGCAATTTTACGAAGTGAAAACAATTTTTCTTTTAGAAAAAAAACAAGTATATAAACATTGAAAAATAAAGTAATAATATTATAATTTACGATTACATTTAAGGTGTTTTAATGAACGTTATTGAAAAGTTAAACTCCATTAAAAATGGAGAAATGACAGCTAAAGAAAATGTAGAAGGCTTCATTAAAGTTATCGATGAAAATAACGAAGAAATTAATGCATTTATTGAATTAAACTATGAAAATGCATTAAAGCAAGCAGAAGCCATTGATAAAAAAATCGCTAACGGCGAAGATGTCGGCGCTTTAGCTGGTTTGGTATTCGGTATAAAAGCAAACATTAATGTTGAAGATCTGATTATTTCCGCAGCTTCCAAAACCCTGGAAGACTACTACGGAAGCTACAATGCCACCGTTGTTGATGAAATCCTTAAGGAAGATGGAATAATCATCGGTATTTTAAATATGGATGAATTCGCAGCCGGAAGTTCAACTGAAACTTCCTACTACGGACCTACCCAAAACCCTGCTGCAATGGGAAGAATCCCTGGCGGTTCATCAGGCGGATGTGCAGCGGCAATTGCAGCTGAAATGTGTGACATTTCAATCGGTTCCGACACAGGCGGATCCATCAGAAACCCTGCATCACACTGTGGTGTTGTCGGATTCAAACCTACTTACGGTGCCGTTTCAAGACAGGGTCTTTTAGACTTATCCATGAGTCTGGACCAAATCGGACCACTGGCCAACGATGTAAGCGGTATTGCAGTCGCATTAAATACAATTGCAAAATATGACGAAACCGAATGTACCACACTTGACTGGGAAAAACCTGACTTTACCGAAGTGCTTGAAGACAAATCTTTAGAAGGCATGAAAATAGCTGTATGTCAGGAGTTCATTGATGTTACAGATGACGAAATCAACAAAACCGTCAACAAAGCTATTCAAAAGTTAGTAGATGCAGGTGCAGAGCTTGTGGAAGTGAGTTTCGACTACATTGACTTATGTCTGCCAACCTACTACCTAATCAACTATGTTGAATTCTTCTCAGCAACAAGAAAATACGACGGAAGAGATTACGGTTCAAGAATCGAAGAAGTATGTGGAGATGAAGTTTTAAGAAGAATCAAAATCGGTTCACATATTGCAGAAGCTGAATTCAGCGGTAAATACTACAAGCAAGCTTTAAAGGCAAGATCAGTAATCAGAGCTGAAATCACCTCAATGCTTGAAAATGTCGATTTGATTGTAGGACCAACCGTTCCTAAGCTCCCTCACGAAATCGGCGCTGAATTAGAGCCAATGGAAATGTATGCCTACGACGTATTGACAGTAATTGCAAACCTGGCAGGTATTCCAGCAGCAAGCATACCTGCAGGTGAGGTCGACGGCATTCCTGTAGGATTGCAGATTCAGGCTAAACCATTGGATGACGAAAAAATTATCAAAGCTATGAGTGTTTTCGAAAACACTCAATAAACTCTTTTTTTTACGAACTTTTTTACACTTGAAATGCACCTCTAAAATTTTATTATATTAAAAATACAATAGAATATCAAGAGGTATTTTTATGACAAAAATTGGACTTGCCTATATCAATGGAGCGGTTCCGGGATTTGAGGATTTTGGAAACTTGCCAACCGACATCGTTAAGGAAAACGGACTTGTAAACGGTAATAAGGCTTCAGATGAACTTGATGCATTAATCATTCCAGGCGGAACACTGATTGAATCAAATGACATTAACATGGGGCTTAACACGGAAATTAAAAAGATGGCAAAAGCCGGAAAACCTATCATCGGAATATGTGCGGGCTTTCAGCTATTGTCCAATCAGATAGACATCGGAAGAAAATCCCCCGTGCCGATTGTTAAGGACGGCCTTGGAATAATCGATGTTAATTTCTCACCATTGATTACAAGCGACCGTGTTAAGGCAAAGGTGTTTGACAACTCTTTTCTAGTGAAGGGACAGACTGAAGATGTTGACGGCTTTCACACCCATACCTATGGTAAGGTTGAAGGGGATGCAAAACCGCTGTTCTATTCAAAAGTTCAAAGGATGAATTACGGCGACACCAATGAAAAAGGCGACTATAACATCTTTTCAGGTGCATGCAACGATGACGGTAATGTTATCGGAACCATGATTCACGGCATTCTGGATGAAAATCCCATTATTGTAGAAAATTTATTAGAACAGATAGACACTACAGATACCGATGAAATTTACAATAGAAACAGGCAAGTCAAAAAATTCCTTAAAAGCGAGGTTGGAATAAACACCGGAATAAGAATACCTGAAATTGAACCAAACAAAAGACCTAAATACCTTATGATTGGAAGCAATGGCTCTGACAGCGGAAAGACCTTCATTGTAACCGGTCTTGCCGGTGCCCTAAGAAAAAGAGGATATAAAGTGGCCCTTTTAAAGGTAGGTCCCGATGTGCGTGACATAATACCTGGGCTTTACCTGACAAAAGGCAAAATGGAAGAGTTCGCATCAATAAAAATAGGGCATTTAGGCTGGAGCGACATCGAATCTACTGTGGCAAAACTCAACTCATCAGACTATGATATAGTGCTTATCGAGGGTGTAATGAGCGTATTTACAGGTTTATTGAACGAAAGGGTTCCGTTTTCAGCTGCAGAAATTGCAATGTCATCAAACATTCCAATGATACTTGCTTCAGGTGTTAACAAGGGTGGAATAGAATCGGCTGCTGTTGATCTGGTTTCACATGCCAACATGCTTGAAAAATTCGGAGTTTCAGTAGAAGCGATTCTTTTAAACAAAGTATACAATGACGATATATTCGACCAGGTGGTGCCTTACATCAAAAACAACACAAAGGTCGAAAACGTTTTAAAGCTTCCAAAACTAAAGTCAGCAGACATGCGCGGATTCATTCCTGAAGTTGAAATAAGATACGAGCTGTTCACTTCACATGCAATGGATCTGATTGAAAGCAATCTGGATATTGATTTAATAATAAAAATGGCCCATGAAGTCGAGTTTGAAAAAATCTACACATTCGATGAAATCAAAAGCAAGGTGATTTAATGGCACTTAATTTGAGTCCTGAAAAAGGCGTTAAACTGACCAAAAAAGACAGAGCACATGTTATGAAGAAAATGAAACAGGGCTGGAAGGCAACCTGCCTGATACCTGACTATGTCTTTGACGAAAACGGCAACATTCAAATTGCAAGCGACAAAAACCGCAGAATCGTTAGGATCGTTAAGTTCAAGGATGACGGAATTCACATTGAAAATGCCCTGAAAAGCAAAAACCTTAGAATCAACTGGAAAAAAATAGCTGCAATAAACAAATCAAAAGAAGTAAAAAACGGTTTAGAAATTAAAATGAGAGACGGAAGATACGTCTCATTCAGCATTTATAATTCCTACAAATATAATCAGATAATGGAATTCATTGCGAATTATATAGTTAAAAAGTGTGAAGAAACACCTTAACTATTCTTTTAAGTATTCATTAATGATGTCTTCGCCTCTAAGTAAAACCAGTCCGTTTTCTTCGGCGTATTTGCGGGCATCAGCCACTGATGTTGCCTGACCGGTTTCACCATCCATCATTTCACACACTACACAGACAGGGGTAACGCCTGCAAGCTCACATAATGCAAGACCTATTTCTGTGTGTCCTTGCCTGTTTTTAACAAGTCCTTCTGCTCCTCTTAAAAGACATACGTGACCAGGAGACCTGAATGTTGCACCGAACTCATCAAATCTTTCTTCTTTCATCATGATGGCCATTTCAGATATTGTCATTGCTCTGTCATGGTCTGTTACTCCTGTGAAAGATTTTCTGTGGTTTGCCCAAACTGAAAATGATGACCTTTCATCATATGGAATGTCTGTTGGTGCAAGTTTTGCAAGTTCCGGATATTTTTCAGTTGCTGCTTTCATGATGTCCACCATGAACGGCAAATGAATCGCATCACAGAAATCATCGTGAAGACAGTTGCAGATTAAACCGCCTGCGTCATTTCTCATTGTTGCAATTGATTTTGGGGTTACAAATTCGGAAGCGATGATCATATCGACTTCCCCTTCCCTATCGTCATCGTCAAAAACAAGTACAAATTGACCATTTCTTATAGCTTCTAAAGCTTTATCTAAATCTGTTTCTTGATTCATAGTAATATCTCCTTATATACTAGAACCAGGGCTAAAAATAACTAAATAACTATTATCTTCTCTTCCATCCGGACTGTCACCGTCGGTTTTGGAATCTCACCAAATCAACACATCTTTTGTGCTCGTGGACTTATTTTATCAAAATCACCACCGGTGGGGAATTGCACCCCGCCCCGAGAACGTATTAAAAAATATATTCATCATGTATAAAATACTTTATGGTATCAAAATTCCAAAGTTACAATGTCGCCGTCTTCAAGGCCCAACTCATCCCTCACTCGGACTTCAGCGATGAACTCAAGATAGTTCACGTCATGAACCGTTTTGGCCGGAAAGACTATTGCCCCTTTAATTTCATCGTTTAATACGGCTTCAATGTATTTAACGGCCCCGAATCCTTCATCCGGCTTGATTATGTTTTGACAGTTATCCTTGATTTCATTGATTTCATCAAGATACTCGTCGCTGACAACAACATTCAATGTTCCGGGATATGGAATGAATCCCAGATTTTTCCTGAACTCACTTGAGTAGAATTCCTGTGATATGAAATATGAGCCTTTGCCCAAACCGGTCTTAACTTCACCATCGATTTTCATTAAATAACCTCAAATTAAATGAATCAAATTTAATAAGTATCAAAATTTTAACTATACTTTCAATTTAATTAAACCATGAAATAAATGCTTTAAATTTTATTTAAGAAATAAGATTCGACACTATACATTTAATTTTTATTGATTAATAAATATTTTTAACGATAAAAAATATAGTAATACATAATAAAATTTTACAGGGTAATTGAAATGGAAATAAAAACTATCTCTACAGATGTGTTAATAATTGGATCCGGAGGAGCAGGTTCAAGAGCGGCTATCGAAGTTGACGATGCGGGCATAAAGGCAATCATCGTGTCAAAAGGATTGTCATTCAGGTCAGGCTGTACAGGAATGGCGGAAGGAGGATACAATGCAGTATTCAAAACCGTCGATAAGGATGATTCCATAGACGCTCACTTCAACGACACCCTAAAAGGTGGAAGCTATCTGAACGACAAGAAACTTGTTGAAATACTCGTCAGTGAATCACCAAAAAGATTGGTTGACCTTGAAAACTACGGCGCACTGTTCGACAGGCAGAAATCTGGTGAAATAGACCAGAGACCATTCGGAGGTCAGAGCTTCAGAAGAACCTGCTATCAGGGAGACAGAACAGGAGCGGAGCTGCTGAATGCCCTTAAAGAGGAAATCATCAGAAGAGATATTGAATGCATCGATGAGGTAATGATTACATCCCTTGTCACTGACGGCAATCAGGTGATAGGCGCAACCGGCCTGAACCTGAAAGATTCAAGCCTTATATACTTCAAGGCAAAAGCGACCATCCTTGCAAGCGGAGGAGCCGGACAACTATACCCTGTAACATCCAATACCTTCCAAAAGAATGGAGACGGTTATGCAATATCCTACCGTGCCGGCGCAAACCTTGTTGATATGGAACAGGTTCAGTTCCATCCTACAGGAATGGTGGCGCCCGAATCCAAAAAGGGAGTCCTTGTAACCGAAGCGGTCAGGGCCGAAGGCGGAAAACTCATTAACAGCGAAGGGGAAAGGTTCATGAGCAAATATGCACCTGAAAAGATGGAGCTCGCTACACGTGATGTTGTTGCAAGATCAATCTATCAGGAAATCATTGAAGGAAGAGGAACCGAAAACGGCGGAGTGTACCTGGACATTTCACACCTGGATGACGATTACATCGATGAAAAGCTCGAAACAATGGTACTGCAGTTTGAAAATGTTGGAGTGGACATCAAACACGGTCCGATAGAAGTGGCTCCAACAGCTCACCACTTTATGGGCGGGCTTAAAATAAATACCGATGCATCAAGTTCTCTGGACAACCTCTTTGGAGCAGGAGAAGTCTGTGGAGGAGTCCATGGAGCGAACCGTTTAGGCGGCAATGCACTGGCCGATACCCAGGTGTTCGGTAAGATTGCAGGTGTAAGCGCATCAAAGGCCGCAAAGGAAAGCGAACTCAAAAGCAATAACGAAATGGTTCTCGAAGAAGCCTCAAGAATTGAAGGCCTGATTAAAAAAGGCTCCATCAAACCGAAGGAATTCAAAAACAGAATCAAAAACCTGATGTGGGAAAAGGTTGCAATCGTTCGTGAAGAAAAAACCCTTAACGAAGCATTGGGCGAGCTTCTGGAAATGCAAAAGGAACTCGTTAACCTTGATGTCAGCGACAAAAAACAATACAATACTGATTTGGTAACCGCACTTGAAGTAATAAACATGGTTGAAATATGTATTCTGACTGTAAAATCAGCAATCATACGCAGAGAAAGCCGTGGTGCACACTTCAGAAGCGATTTTCCTGAAACTAATGATGAATGGAAAAAGAGTATAATAATAAATAAAAATAAAATAGAATTTGAAGCTAGATAGCTTCTTTTAATTCTTTTATGGCCTGTTTGGCTTTAGCATAGATTCCATCCTCATCCAAAGTAGTCAATTTCTTATTTTCCATTAATATTTTACCGTTACAAATGGTAGTGTCTACATTTGAACCGTTAGCGGAATAAATTACATTGGAGGACAAAGATGAACTGTCCGGAACCATATTGGCACTGTTTGTGTCTATTAAAATAATGTCTGCTTTTTTACCGACTTCAATAGAACCTATCTCATCGTCTAATCCCAAAGCTTCGGCACCCTTAATGGTTGCCATTTCAATGGCTTCATCGGAAGTCAATACCTTAGGATCCAAGGTTGAAACCTTTTGAAGCAAACTGGCAGTCTTCAACTCTTCAATCAAGTCAAGATTGTTGTTTGAAGAAGCACCATCGGTACCTATGGAAACACAGATATCATTTTCGATCAGTTTTGAAACCGGAGAAACACCTGAAGCCAATTTCATGTTACTGCAAGGGTTGTGTGACACTTTTACACCATGCTTTTTGATTATTTCGATTTCCTCATCACTTAACCATACACAATGTGCAGCAACAACATCAGGACCTAAAAATCCGATTTTTTCCAAGTATTCAAATGGCCTTATGCCTCTTTCATCCAAACTGTCATTGATTTCTTTTTGGGTTTCAGAAACATGTATATGAATTCCAATGTTATGCTCATCAGCCAGTTCACGTACTTTAACGAGGAGTTCCTCTGAAGCTGTATATGGGGAGTGTGGACCGAAAAATACCTTGATTCTTCCGTCAGCCATTCCATTGCAGGCATCATATAGCGCCATGTTTTCCTTAATTTCAGCTTCTCTCCTTTCGGCATCGCCAAAGTCTATCATTCCATATGACAGGACTGCCCTGATTCCCGCATCATCAACTGCACGGGCAACATCTTCCATGTAGAAGTACATGTCAGAAAATGTTGTTGTTCCTGATTTTATTAACTCAACAGCCCCTAAAAGGGCGCCAATATAACAGTAATCGCCATTGAGATTTGCTTCCATCGGCCATATATGATCGTTCAGCCAACTGTCAAGGCTCAAATCGTCTGCAAGGCCTCTGAACAATGTCATTGACAAATGAGTGTGAGTATTGATTAATCCCGGAAGTAGTATTTTGCCTTCCGCATCGATTATCTTATCAGCATTGCTGTCGTCGATTTCATCTGAAATTTCAGCGATTAAATCGTCTTTAATTAATAATGATTGCTTTTTGTTTTCAAAATTATTCGGGTTTAAAATTAATGCGTTTTTAATCAAAATAGTATTATTCATGATAACACCTTAAAAAAAAAATAAAAAAAGTTAGCTAAAACTATTTATAAGTTTTTGATAGCTAATTTAATATCATCTGCTTTAACAGTTTTACGTTTTGCGATTTTTGCAACATTGTTTGCTTCTTTAGCAACATCACGAGCTACTTCTTCTAAGTAGTCAGCTAATGCAGCTTTTGCATCTTCGCTAACTCTTTCTGCACCAGATTCTTTGATGATTCTTGCGATAGGAGCTTTTGGTATTTCAGACATAATTTTCACCTCACATAAATTCTGTTAAAACTTATTATTATCAACTAATAATAAGTTAAATAAGATATAATATATCTTAATATTTAAATATTTCGCTAAATTATGCCATGATTTAAAAATCGATAATAATAATTTCCAAATTCTTAAAAATAAAAGTAGTGATATTTATTATAAATCAATAAAGATTATTAATAACAATATTTAAATAATATTATCAGATAAAAAAAATTTTGAGAAGATATGATGAAAATTAAAATTGCGGTTCCTTCAAAAGGAAGAATCAGTGAACCATCTATAAACATCTTGGAAAAGGCAGGACTTGGATTAATCGATAAAAGCAATCGTAAACTAATTTCAAAAACATTCAACGAAAATATAGAAGTTATGTTTGCAAGAGCATCCGACATACCTGAATTTGTCAATGACGGTGTGGCTGACATTGGAATAACAGGTGTGGATTTGATAAGGGAAAATGAAGCGGATGTATGTGAACTGCTTGACCTAAGATTCGGACAGACAAAACTGGTCCTGGCGGCTCCTGAAGAATCAAACATCAATTCAATAAATGACATCACAGAAGACATGAAAGTGGCTACCGAATTTCCTGTCTTAACAAAAAAATATTTGCAGGAAAAAGGTTTGGATTTGAAAATCGTCAAATTGAGCGGATCAACCGAAGCGGCTCCTTTCATTGGTATTGCAGACTTGATAACAGACCTTACAAGTACAGGAACTACTCTTAAAATGAATCATTTGGAAATCATTGATATAATACTGGAAAGTTCCATTAAGCTCATCGCAAATCATGACAGCCTAAAAGATAAAAGGAAATTGATTGAAGCTGTAAGCACAAGTATAAAAGGTGTGCTTGATGCAGACAGAAAGAAACTGATCATGATGAACGTTGATGAAAGCGATTTGAATAAAGTAAAAGAAGTGATGCCATCAATGGGTGGCCTGACAATATCCGAAGTATTATCCGATAAAAAGACTGTTGCCGTGCAAGCGGTGATTGATGAAAAAGAGGTTTTTGAACTTGTCAATGATTTGAGAAATGCCGGTGCCCGTGATATTCTCGTTGTGCCAATTGAAAGAATAATCTAAAAAGGTGGTTAAAATTTTCAAACTGAAAAACATTATTTCAATTAAAGACTTTGAAAGAGAAGACATAGAATATATTCTTGATGAAGCTTCCAAATTAGAAGATATCGCTCAATCCAAAGCGGTTTCAGATGAATTAAAAGGAAAAGTATTAGGTTTGATGTTTTTTGAACCATCAACAAGAACAAGAATATCCTTTGAAACTGCAATGAAACGTTTCAATGGGCAATGCATTGGATTTGCAAGCAGCGACTCAAGTTCCGTTTCAAAAGGTGAAAGCATTGCAGATACCGCCAAAATGTTTGAAGGATACAGCGATGCGCTTGTAATCAGACACGAACTTGAGGGAGTATCAAAATTCATATCCGATATAGTGGATGTTCCGGTGATAAATGCCGGTGACGGTGCAGGACAGCACCCAACACAGACACTGCTCGACTTATACACAATAAGAAATGAAATCGGATCAATCGACAATTTAAATATCGCTTTGATTGGAGATTTGAAATTCGGCCGTACAGTGCATTCACTGGCACAGTCATTAACCCTATTCAATAACATCAAGATTTATCTGGTATCTCCTCAGGAGCTCAGAATGCCTCAGGAGATTCTGCACGACTTAAACAAAACAAATGTTGAGTATGTGGAAGTGGACAGCATTGAGGATATTATCGATGAAGTTGACGTGCTGTATGTAACCAGAATCCAAAAAGAGCGTTTTGTTGACATTGATGATTATTTAAAAATAAAAGGCGCATATATCATCAACAAAAAAATGTTGGAAGGCAAGGATTTGATTGTGATGCATCCACTGCCAAGAATTGATGAAATCGCCGGTGATGTTGACGATACCAAATATAACAAATATTTCAAACAAGCAGCAAATGCAGTACCGGTTAGGATGGCGATTTTAAAAACTTTAATTAAAAACAACCCTAAATAGAGTAAAGAGCTGTTTCAAGTAAAGTTTCATCACATTGAAGTTTAATTATATTAGTTCTACCTTTTCCACGGCCACGTGAAACTGTGTTTGTAGAAATTATACCGAGCAATTCAAGCTCATTTATGAAATCAAATATCCTTCTGTAAGTCACAGCATCCTTTTTGGAAATCTCAGTGTATGACTCATAAAGTTTTCCAGATGTTATTTCCTCTTTTTGTTTTGTCAATGTTAATATGGCTAACAAAAGCCTTTGCTGCTGAAGCGGAAGGGTGGATAAGATTTCACTGACTTTATTGTGTTCTATTCTTTCCTTAGCTCTTTTTACATGATCGCTTGTTACTTTTTCACTGGCTTCATCAAAAGCCAATTCACCAGCATTCTTTAAAAGGTCCAATGCATATCTTGCATCGCCTTCCTCTTTAGCGGCCATTGCAGAACATAGTGGAATGACATCGCCATTTAATACATCATCATTGAATGACAATTCAGCCCTTTCGGATAAAATGTCTGACAATTGATCCGCTCCATAAGGTGGAAATACAATTTCCTTGTCGTTCAGACTGCTTGTAACCCTTGATTTGATTAAATTTTTAAAGTCAAGATAGTTACTGATTGACAGGACTGCAACATTGTCTGTTCTGGTTAATGTGTATAATATCCCGTCACCATCCTTATCAAGCAATATGTCGATTTCGTCCAAAATAACAATCAGCTGCAGCTTTTTGCCATAGGCGTTTGTTCTGAATAAGCTTCTGAATGCATTAACAACTTCCGCCTTGGTCCATCCACGATTCGGAACATCACGTCCGAGCCTGTTACATAACTCTGCAATAACCTGATATTCTGTGGTGAAGTCTGTGCATCTGATATATTCTATCTTTACAAAGATGTTTTCGTTGTCTGCAACTTCCATTAACTGTTCACGTGCAAATTTAGATGCAGCAGTTTTTCCTGTTCCTGTTTTACCGTATAAAGTAACATTGGATGGAGTGACGTTATCCAAAACATCAACCCAGTTTCTAGCAATTTCCCTGATTTGCACATCCCTGTGCACTAACTTTTCAGGCAAAAATCTGTGATCCAACGGTTTCTTGTTTTTAAATATATGATTTTTCCTTCTGTTTGAAATAAGTTCTTCATCCTCAAAAATGTTCGCCATCTTTCCCACCTAAAAAAATAAGTAAATAACAAAAATGTCATGAGTATAATTTCCAGTGTTATTATTATTAAATAGCTAATAAATAAAGCTTTTTATTACAAGCTATGAAAATTATATTAACAATTGAAAAATGTCATGAATTTAATTTGATTAAATTAAGTTAAATTAAATAAAAATAATAATTTATCTTTAAAATAAAAAATTAATGGATATATGGTTATATAATAAAAATATATTCGATTTTTGAAGTTAAATTTTTAAATGTGAAATAGTGTTATTTCAAATATAAGATAATGATTTCAAGTGTAATTATCTCTAAAAAATATGAATTCACACCCACCAAATCAGTCAATGGACATCAACATCAAAAAATTTATCACGATTCATCACAAAGACAGAGAGGTCCGTTTCAAGTGTAACATGTTTTGCCGAAAAGCCCAAAATGAAGACATATATTTCAAGTGTAAAAAATCAATAATTACACTACGATTGTGAAAAAAAGTAATATTTACCCGTCAAATCAGCAAAATAAGCAAAAAAATAAAAGATAAATTTCAAGTGTTACAGTTGAAATAGACCCCTTCAGTCTTACAATATCAACGAAAACGTTTCACTTGAAATGCACCCCTCCCTCTCTAAACGAACATGTCATTTTGGTTGGAAGGTGTGACGTTGATTTGAACTGATCCGAAAGTTTTGTCGATTAGCCAAATGCAGTGAAGTTTAGCCTTAAAAATACGTTTAAGGGTTCTGAAAAATTCATTTTTAGTAATTCCATCCTCAAATATTTGTTCAGTAACGACAAATTGCTGCAGGATGTCCTGTGCAACCTGAAGCTCAAAATCAACCAAGAAATTATTCAAACCAAAGTTCAAATCCATGATGAAATCCTTTTGAGTCTTATTGTCAGATTGCTTCATCAAGTCCAAATGTTGTGGAGCAACCTGGGTAGCGCATGCAACAATCAAGCAGTCCTTACCTTCTGGCTTTACAACATCCATGATATTTTCCTTTGGAAACTCAATAATATAGTGAAAATCAGCATTTTCATCATATTTGACTTCCCTTAACAAATCTTCTTCAGATAACCATTGTCTAACTTTTTCTTCAAGATTCATAATATCATCATTTAATTAAAAATTTATAATAAATTATTTATTTTTTAATTATATAAATTAAACTATGATAGATTTTAATAATTTGATTAATGATATAATAACAACAAAAATAAGCTGTATTACATCATTAAAATTATTTTTATTTATTATATTTGCACTGATAATATCATTGATAATAGACATGACATTTGGAGAGCTTCCAACAAGAATACATCCTGTTGTTGTAATAGGATCAATTATCAGTTTCTTTAAAAAACTGTTTATAGGAATTAAAAACAAGTTAATTGGACTGTTTGTTGTTGTTGGAGTTTATTCAGTCTCTATTATTATATTATATTTAATTTATTTAATTTGCAGCTGGAATTTTGTTTTGTTTTTCATTGTTTTTGCAATACTGTTGTCATCGACATTTTCAGTCAACATGCTTTTGAAGACTGCAGATGATGTGAAATGTGCACTTGATGAAAGCATTGGCAAGGCAAGGCAATTGGTATCATACCTGGTCAGTCGTGACACTGATGAGATGACGGAATCCTTCATTGTTTCAGCCACAATCGAAAGCCTGACTGAAAACATAACGGATTCATATGTTGCACCTGTTTTCTATTATTTCATCTTTGGTATTGTCATTTTATGCCATCCAATAAACAATCAGCTGTTTTATCTGCTTTTGATTCCAATGGCTTACAGAATTTCAAACACCCTTGATGCAATGCTCGGATACAAGACTGATGAGCTTATTGACATCGGTTTTGTCCCTGCAAAAATAGATGACATATTGAATTTCATTCCTTCACGAATAGCAGGAGTGTTCATTGTCATTTCGGCTTATCTGCTAAATCTTGACGGCAAAAATGCATATAAGATAATGATGAGAGATGCAAGAAAATGCCCGTCACCAAATTCAGGTTATACCATGGCAACAACAGCGGGAGCATTGAACATTCAGTTGATTAAAAAGGATACCTATATTTTAGGTGATGATAATAAAGTTATAACAAAAGAGGATATTTCAAAAGCGGTAAGCCTGTCAAAAATAACAATTAACCTGTTTACAATTGTCATTATATTTTTACTTTCTTTAATATATGTGATATTATGAAAATAGCAATAATTTCTGTATCAAAAAAGGGCCGGGAATTGGCATTTGACTTAAAAGATAAATTAGATTCGGATTCAACAATAATAAAATGTGATTTATATCATAAAAATGTCAAGAAATGCTTTCCTATTTTATTTTATGAATATGATGCAATCATTGCTGTCATGGCTTCAGGCATATTAATCCGATCGGTTGCACCTCTAGTTGAATCCAAAGTCACAGACCCCGCCGTAATAAACATAGACGATAACGGACAATTTGTAATATCTGCATTATCAGGGCATTTAGGCGGTGCAAATGAGCTTGCTGGTAAGGTTGCCGGTTTAATTGATGCAACACCTGTCATAACAACTTCAACTGACGTCAACAAAAAGTTGGGAATTGATGTTCTGGCAAAGGATTTGTATTTATCGATTGACAATACAAAGGAGATCTTGCACTTCAATAAAGCCATATTGGAATGCCGTGAAATCTCACTAACTGTCAATCCAGACAATAATTTTGATTATTTGTTCGATTATCTGAATAAGGTTACACTTGAAATCAATGTTTCAATTGAATATTCGCCAAAAGTCAATACAGATGAAATACATGTCAGTTTTGATGACCATGAACTGACATTGAAAGAGAGAAAGATAGTTGTCGGAATAGGATGCAGGCGGGGAAAGGAATGTAGGTTCATTTACGATGGGCTTAAAAAATCATTGAATGACTTAAAAATATCTCATTCAAGAGTTAACTTGCTTGCTTCAGCTGAAATAAAAAAAGATGAAAAGGGCATTCTTGAATTGTCCGAAAAGCTAAACATACCTGTTGAATTTGTTGAAATTGACAAATTGAAATTGTTTGAATCAAGTGATGTTTCCAAATCGGAATTTGTTTATTCGAAGTTTGGCATTTATGGCGTTTGCGAACCATCAGCATTGATAATGGCAGGTTTTGATTCAGAATTAATATACAAAAAAACTTCATATGATGGCGTTACAATAGCGGTTGCCGTTTCAAAATAATGTTATAAAAAATAGTAAAAAACTAAATTAGATTGCTTCTAATTTAGATAGAACTTCCCAAATTAAAGTCCTTGCATGCACTGGAATATTAGGGTCATTACTTATTTCATCTAATTTTCCAAGAACAGTACTTATTCTTACAGATTGGTCTTGTTCATCATCCTTTAACAATTCACAAGACTGACTTGCTGCTTCCCTGATATTACGAGGAACAGTGTTATTATCTGAAATATAGTCAAGAATTTCACATACTTCTTCAATTGCTTGATTACTCATTTATTCTCCCTCCAAAATAAACTAATTAAAATAAGTAAAAATAACTATTAAGATAATATTTGTCTGTAATAGATTTAAATAGTTTTTGGTAATGAGATGTTATTTTATTAGAAAAATATATATTTTATTAAAATGAATTATTATACATGTCAGATGTAAGCAAAACCACAATAAATTTACCAGTAGATTTAAAAAAAGAATTGAAAAAAATGGCAATTGATGAAGACACTTCATTATCCGGATTAATCATTAAAATGATTGAAGAAGGAATGAAAAACAGAAGTAAAACAAATGTAATTTCAGATGAAGATTAATCATTATCTTCAACTGAATTTAACATTAACGTAATAAATTGAGTTTTAGCGGTCTCTTCAACAAAAACTGCAAGCAACATCGCTTCTTTTAAACAGTCACTTACACAAATCACACCATGATTTTTTAAAATAAGTACATCTTCCCTACCAAGGCCTTCACTAGCATTTTTTGCAAGTTCGTCGCTGCCCGGCTTTTCATAGCCGATGGATTGAAGATATGGTGTTACTATAGGTCCGAAACCTTCCAGCCTTTTGAGTTTTTTGTTTGAAAAGGCAAATCCTGTTGCATAAGGGGAATGGGTGTGCACAATGGCATTAACGTCAGATCTTTTTTTATAAATTTCCAAATGCATGTTTACTTCAGAAGATGGCTTTCCCTTAGTCAGGACATTGCCGTCCATGTCAACAAGAACGATATCCTCTTCACATAAGTTTGATAGGGATTTCAATGTTGGAGTAATGGCAACCACATTTCCAAATCTTGCACTGATGTTTCCAGATTTTCCGGAAACCAAACCCTTATCATAGATTTCATTAGATACGTCAATAATCTCAGCAATATTCTTTTTCATAAAAATAACCTCTATAAGAATTTAAAGTGTCTGTATTTTCCTTTATGAAGGACAGGTACTTCAGCAGGGGTAGGATTGATGTTGTAAATTTTCTGGAACTCTGTCTGAGTCTGGAATGTACCTGAATTAATCAGATGAACTCCCTTATACTTTTTGTAGCTGTTAATGTGAATGTGGCCTGTATGGAAAACATCAGGAACCTCATCAATAACAAGATAGTCTTCAAGTTCTGATGCCAGTGGAGTTCTTTCACCATAAATTGGAGCCAAATGTCTTTTTTGCAGTAATTCGACCATAATTTCATCACTTTTCTCATATTCAAAGCTCTTGATGGCCATAACCAGATCGTCAAAACTGCGTCCGTGGTAGATTAATACATTTATTCCGTCAAGGGAAACTACACCCGGATTTGAAATGAATTCGACATTGTCAAGTTCATACAGTGCCTTTGCATATTCCTCAGGCACGGCTGGCTGTGGCTCGGCGACTCTTGATGCATCGTGGTTTCCAGGCGCAATGATTATTTTGATATCACTTCTGATATTGCCTAAAAACCTTGCCGCTTCGTTATACTGTTCTGTAATGTCCTTAATGGCGAGTTCCTTGTCCTGATTAGGATATACTCCTATACCGTCCACGATATCTCCGCCGATAATCAGGTATTTGACATCTTCAGCAACTCTTCTTTGCTCCTCATCACCGGCTTCACAGTTAATCCAGTCAATGAATCTTTGAAAAGCGTCCTCTAGAAATGTCAGACTTCCTATGTGGACATCTGAGAGAAATACGATACCGAAGTCCATTTCCTTTTCGGGTATGCTTAAAACACCAGGGTTTATTATTTCCTGTCCAAAGGCGAAACCGGCATCATTGCTTTTGTTTGCAATGACTCCAACAACCTCGTCCCTGACAAGCTTTTCGGCTTCTGCAAATAATTCCTCATTTTTGTTTGAAAATAGAATGGAGATGTTTCCAGTGTCATCTTCAAATTCAACGATTTTATGACCATTTTTACTGGATCTGATTTCACGAACCATCAGAATCAGGCTTAAGCTATCCATTCCGTCATCAATATCGGCTATTTTCGTATAGTTTCTAAGGTCAGGTCTTCTGGACAGTATCTTAGCAAGCTTTTCATATCTGCTTTTAAAATAGGAAATGAGGTTTTCAAGCTCACCGCTTGTGTATGATTTTTTACTGGTGTCCTGAATGATTTTAAAGTCATATTCGACATTTGTCTTTTGTTCATTTCTTTTGAATTTGATTTTAGTATCCTTAATGGTTTCAGAAGCTTTTTCGATGGCTTCGTTTACATAGTGTTCAGGCTCATCACTTTGCTTTTTAAGGTCATCTATTGAATCAGGCTTTTTGGCTTCGACTTCTTTATTGCCTGAGCTTTTAGGCTTTTCGTCCATGACCTTTTTAGGCGGCTGCGCTTTTGCATCTGAAACTTTTTTAGCAGGCTGTGGTGTTTTGTCAACAGTCTTTTCAGTTTCTTCTTTGGGCTTGATTAAGGTGTCCTGATTACCTTTTTCAGGTGCTGCCTTAATTCCGGTGATTTCATCTATGGTTTCGCCGCTGACGCAAACCAAATCCTTAGATGTAAATTTATCACTTTTCAATTTGACTATTAAATTAGATGCAAAATCCAGAGGGTTATCTGCCTTCATGACCTTGTCATAAGCTTCAGGTGATAGGTTAATTCCTTTTTTTGCAAACTTTAATAGAATTTTATTAGTTGACATACTGATAGAAAATTTATTTCTCTATGTTAATAAACTTTGAGAATTTTAAAAATCAATATTGATTTAATTGTGTGAATTTGGGTTAGGTTTATTATATATTAGACATATAATTTAAAACATTATATAATCTATATTTATAAAAGATTAATGATTGTGATAAAATGGCAAGTAAAATACTTAGAGTTATACTAATAATAGTGTTATTTATTGTATTTTTTGAATTGGGTCTATTTAGTTCATATACCATCGTAACAGCTGAGGCTCCTAACTTCCATGGATTGGTTGATATGCAGATTTCAAAAATACAGGAATTCTTCAATCCACAGAAGGTTAACGACGTTTTGATTAAAGACCCGACTCCAGTCAACATTTCAAATAAAAAGGATGTGGCGCTTAAGATGGAATCGCTGTCGAAAGTGGATGGAGTGAATGTTGATTCAATGAATATAACAACATTCGATGACCCTGATAACAAAAACATTACTATAAATGTTGAGGCATTGGGTTATGCTTCACCTAACCAGACATCAGGACAGATTGTCATCAGTCAGGATCCGTCGTATAAGGTCATGGCAACAGGTAAGGCGACATATGGTGAAAATGGTCTGAGAGCAGATAAAAATACAGTTACGATAACTTCTGTTTTAAAATTGTACTAGTGATATAAATGATTAATGTAATAGGAATTGGTCAGAATAGGGAGAATATGACTTTAGGGGCTATCAAAGCCATTGAAGAGTCCGACGTTATCATCGGCTACAAAAAATATGTAGACCAAATTGAGGACTTAATCGAAGGAAAGGAGATAGTCAAAAAGGGAATGGGCGACGAGATAGCCAGAGCTGAATTCGCCATTAAAAAAAGTCAGGAAGGCCAAACAGTTTCATTAATCAGTTCCGGAGACCCTGGAGTATTCGGAATGGCAAACGTATTATATCAGATAGTAAGCAAATACAATGATGTTGAAATAAAGGTTTATCCCGGAGTGTCAGCACTGAACTATGCATCAAGTCATTTGGGCGCTCCATTACACGACTTTGCTGCAATAAGCTTGAGCAATATTCTCACTCCCTTATCAGAAATTGAAAAGAAGTTGAGATATGCGCTTGAAGCCAATTTAATAGTTGCAATCTATAATCCTATAAGCAAAACACGTAAGGAACCTTTCCGAAGATTCAAACAATGTGTTTTGGATATCAAGGGTGAAGATGCATTGATAGGCATCGTCGACAGTACCTATGAGCCTCCAAAAGCAACAATCGTTGAATTTAAGGATTTGACAGAAGACCTCGTTAACATGTCCTGCACATTGATTGTCGGAAATGACATAACCTATGTCCAGGACGGTAAGATGATAACACCGAGAGGATATGTAATCAGGTCCAAGATTCATCCATTATCACAAAATCATTATGAAAAATTCTTGAATGGCGAAGTGGTCCATGGTCCGAACCGTGAATGCGAATTTTATCCTTGCCATTGGGATGGCCAATACTGTGATTTCTGCTATTGTCCATTTTACCCCTGCGGTGATTCTGCAACAGGTGGAGAGTGGATAAAGGGCAAGGGAGTATGGAACTGTACAAACTGCCATTGGCTACATCAAAAGGAAACGGTCGAATATATCAGAGAACCATTGGAAAACATTCTGGAAGATGTTGAAGATTTGAAAACCAAAAAGAAAACTTTATTGAAACTTAGAAAATCATGCTTATTGAAAACAGATCCAAATGATCTATAGGGGAATTAGAATTGACAATTAAAAATCTTTTAATAGAAATGAAAAACATGTCGGAGTTAATGGTGGATTTAGCTTATTCGGCCGTTTTATTCAACAGTAAAGCAGCAGCTGAAGAAGTTATTGCACTTGAAAATGAAGTCAACTCCATGAATTACGAAATTAAAAAGGAATCGCTGGTAGCGGCCAGATCATATGAAGATGCAGAGAAACTAACAGCATTGATTGAAATTGCCGAAGCTGCTGAAAGTATGGCAAATGCTGCTAAGGATTTGGCTGATTTAGTAATAACAGGGTTCAAACCACACCCTGTATTTAAGATGGTTATGGAAGAGTCTGACAAAAGTATAGTCAGGGTTTCCATTGACGAGTCATCAGAACTTGCTAATAATACTTTAGGAGATTTATTATTGGTAAACCGTACCGGTATGCGTGTTATTGCAATCAGAAGAGGTTCATCATGGATTTATGGACCGGATAAACATACCACACTTTTACCGGACGATACATTAATTTTAAAAGGAACAGATGAAGGTGCCGATTTGCTTGAAAAATTAGCGGCAGGAACCTGTTCTTTAGAAGATATTCCAGAAGAATTAGAAGAAGACTAAGGAAGTGAAAAAAATGATTATGGGTAGTGATATGTGTGACAGACAAACAGAAGAAGATTCGCACTCCACTATCTGTAAAATGGTCTGAGTTTTACGCAGAGCATAAATCAGTCATTAAAGAAGGATTAATAGCCCTTTTAATTTGCGCTATTGGAGACCTATGTGCTGGTGTTATTCTGGGTAAGATGACCTTTTTCCTTGAAACATTTCCAGGATTGTTGGTGGTGATTCCTGGAGCTATTGGAATGAGAGGAAATATTTTCGGTTCTTTTGCATCAAGATTATCTACTAACCTACACATTGGTATAATATCACCGGAATTCGAGTTTTCAGAGCAGTTAAACTATAACATATACTCATCTTTTGTTTTGACAATGGTATTGTCATTGTTTTTAGCAATCATAGCTAAGATTCTATGTATCTTACTGCATCAGCCGTCCATGAGTCTAATAGATTTCATGCTAATCTGTGTGTTTGCAGGAATAATTTCAAACTTGATTATGCTTCCGATTACAATGTTCGTTTCATTTAAAAGCTATGAACATGGATGGGACCCGGACAACATAACAAGCCCTATCATTGCCGCATTTGGGGATTTGCTTACACTTCCGGCTATCATTGCATCAATATTTATTCTACAGGCAATGAACTTCAGCTTCATTTTTAAGGATGCCGTTCTTGTCATCGTTTTAATTGCGGTATGCATCAGCTTTATTTATTGTTATCGCTTATCTTATGAGACAAATATGATTTTAAAACAATCTACACCTGTCCTGCTTTTATGTTCCTTTTTAGGAGGGGCAGCAGGAAGCATCTTGAACTCAGCACTTGAGACATTGCTCACAAACGCAAGCCTACTGACCTTATTGCCGCTGTTTTCAGGAGAGAGCGGAAGTTTAATAAGTATTTTGGGAGCCAGATTATCTTCAGGACTTCACTCAGGTTTGGTTGAACCGTTTAACAAGCCGAAGGGTGAAGCTGTTCATAATTTTGTGATTTGCTTTATTTTGGCGATTATAGTCTTCCCGCTAATAGGTCTTTTGGCAGAAGGATCATCCTTCGCTTTGGGAGTGGTCGGTGTCGGATTCGATAAGATAGTTGAAATAAGCACAATGTCCGGACTGATTTTAGTGGCTATAATGGTAATTCTTGTATATTATGTTTCCATTACATCATACAATCATAATTTGGACCCGGACAATATAGTGATTCCTATTTCAACCAGTATCACAGATTCAATTTCAAGTTTTGTCCTGATTTCAGTTTCACTGCTCCTGTTGGGCACTTTGATTTAATACCATGCCTTCATGACAAATTCGCATTCATTTGTTCTGAAATAGTCATACTCGAGGAAATCCTTATCAAAGTTTTTAGGGACTGACACCAGCAATGCCTTTGGATGTGGCTTGTCAAGATGAACAAACACTACTGCACTATCGTCATCGTAAAAATCAAATTTATCATTTAGATAAATCACATCAGACATTGAGGTTTCCCAGGATTTCTCCTTTACAACTCTTGTAGTGTCTACAATGTATGATAAGTCATATTCCTCTGTTGTGTCAATCAGCAGATAGTAATCCGACTTTTTTAGGTTTCCCGGAAATACCTTAAAGTAGTTACAGCTGCATTTATCTTGCGAATGGTGCTTGTTGCACTTTCCCTTGATTTCGAAATTTTTCAGGACATAGCTTTTGTAGAATTCACATTTCACCAGTCTTGTAAGTGAAAAAACGTTTTCACCTTCACCAATTTCACCGATTTTTACACTTGAAATGCAGCTCTCCTTCGGTATCAGTTCCATCGATGTGTGGATTTTAGATGTGAAGAGTTTTTCAAAAACCAGCTTGTCATAGTCCTTTCCAAGGGCTATGAATTTTGAATATGAAACGCTGTTCGGAATTGTTTGACCTTCCTCATTGACGACTGCAAGGCCGGGGGTGCCCTTGCCATATTCATTCCAGTTATCAGGAATGCCCGGATTGTTTATAAGATTGTCGATGACTTCTGAGGTCAACTTTTCCATATTGTTCGCTTCAACTTCTTTTGTGGCCTTTTCGGTTGAGTTTTCAATGGATGAAAGGATTGCACCAAAAATCACCAGGATTATGATAAGGATTATTCCGATTTCAATAGCTCTCATTGCCAACCAGCCCGTATTTCTTTCTGTGTGATGAGTCCAGAATCAAGCTGTCCCAGTCATTCGGATTTATCTTTTCGCCGTTATAGTGATCTGCAAAAACCACATGGTCAGAGCACGATAGAGATTCATTTCCAAGAGGGGTATGCGTCTGGATAAATACTTCCATGCCATAATGTGGACATTTTCCCTTTCCCTCAAGCCTGCACAGATAACAGCTTCCGTCAGCGCTTTCATGGAAATATCCGGTATCAAGACAATCCTTCAAGACTCCGGGGTCTCCATGGTGAACATATGGGTCATAAGGACATTTCTTCATCGTTAAGGGAGCCGTCGCTTCAATGTATGATTCCGGTGAGTCGAAATTATGCAGGAGCATATATGCTGAAAGTGCGGTCTTATAATGGATTTTATCATCATATGCCATCACGCCGGATGCAATTGTAAGCTTTGCAATCGGCAGTGGATCTCTTAAGCCCTCAATTGATGTGTTTCTTTCGATTATCTGTGAAAATTTCTCATTTCCCTTTTTTCCATTCAGTTTAACTTTAAACAATACTTTCCAGGGTGAATCAGTTGGTTCGACAGATATCACCTCAGAAGATATGTCCATATCATATTTTTTCTTGAATTCATCGTTTTTATCTTCTAAAAGTTTATTCAAATTCTTTCTTATTTGATTAGGGCTGTCTCTTATATGCAGTCCATTGTAAACCTTTTGAGTAGCTTGTGCTATTGCATCCCTTCCTAAAATCTCCAAATTGGCTGAATAGTCATCTATGACATATTTGAAGTTATCATTATTTTTAGAGCCGATATTTGAGTTTTGAATGAATGTTATTGTTGTTATAACAAAAATTGATATCAGCAAAAGCGCTACAATCAAAATTGCCGTGGTGCCTACAATAATATTGCCTTTTGAGTCTGGTTTTTTCGCTTTCATTTTTAAGAATTTGGTCTGGAATTTATAAATTATTTCTTGAAGTGCGACTGTATGATTTTGTGTAAATGCGCATAACTCGCAAATATTCACTATAAGTTAAAAACAATATTGTAATGACCTTATTTTTTATAAATCAAGGTAAATATTGCTTTATTATCGTTAAAACTTTATATACTATCAAATTTAACAGTAATATGTACTAGTATGTTTTAAATTCAGATTTCATGAAATCTCAAAAATAATTTTTTGAGGTGAAAATATGCCAAGAGTTAATAGAGTTCATCATGTTAATGATGTGACGAATGTGTATTTTTCAAATGTTATTCCAAAAGTATTGCACAGGTATTTTCGCCTGCCGGGCAAGTTTGTGAGAAATTACACAACAAGAATCGTTAAGCGTGACGGCAGTGAAGGTGAAATGGACTGGCTAATTTTGGTCGAACCGGATGGCCATAGGTTATTTGAGAAAATACTGATTAATGTTGAGTTTCAGTCATCAAGAGTGACAAAAGAAAAGATTAAAATCATCTCAGAGTATAAGGATTATGCCAAAACGTATTATGGTCTTCCTGTTCTAACCGTAATAATCATAACTGACGGATATGAATATTCGGAAGTTGAATATAGTAGGGTTGACTCTGATATTCTCATGCCAATCTTTATTCGCATGGATTTCGATGAAATAATCGAAAGGTTAAATAATCTTGAAGAAAAAATACTTAATCATATTGAATTGAGTGAAGATGATGGATTGGACATGGTTTTCCTTCCGATGTTTGCCCCTAAAAAAGAGGGAAAATGGATTACTGAGAAGGTTTTACACTTGTTTAATATGGACAAGACTTTGAAAAAGCCTTTTAGGGGACATGTAGGCTATGGCATATCTTTAATGGTTAAAAAGTATTTCAAATCAACATCAAAAGCAGAGGAGTTATTAAAAATGTTAGAGGAAAAAGTTAATGATTCAAAACTTAGGATTGTAGCAGAATTTGAGGAAGATTATGCAAGGCAAGTCTATGAGAGGAAATTGGCGGATATGGATAAGGCTATATCTGATAAGGATAAGGCTCTTGCAGATAGGGATAAGGCTCTTGCTGAAAAGGATGAAGAAATAAAAGTCATGCTTGAGAGGAAAGATGACGAAATTAAAGTCCTCAAAGCAAGGCTTGAAGAAAATGGAATTTCATATTAAGATTTTAAATGGGATGATTATATCTCATTTTCAATCACTATTTTTTTAAAATTAATACTTTTTTTGTTTTAACACGTTTTAATTAATACTTTCAATACCTATTTATATTATTTTAGATAAATTATACATATTGAAAATTATTAAGGAGGATTCACATGTCTGATACTGTAAGAACATGGCGTCATATACAACAAAGATACAATCTTATAGGCTCCAAATGTAACACCTGTGGTGAAGTTTTCTTCCCATCCCGTGTAGTTTGTCCTAACTGTAGGAGAAAAGGAGACCTTGAACCTTTCCAATTTTCTGGAAAAGGAAAAATATATACTTATTCAGTTATTAGATCAGCACCTGATGACTTCAAAAAGTCAGCTCCATATGCTGTAGCGGTCATTGAACTTGAAGAAGGTGCAAAATTAACCACCCAACTCGTCGACTGTGATGTAGATTCACTTGAAATCGGCGACGATGTTGAAATGGTATTTAGAAGAGTTAGAGAGGATGGAGAAGACGGAGTAATCTCATATGGATACAAATTCAAAGTTATCAAATAATACCGGTGTAATTCTCGTAAGTCACGGCAGTACCTTGCCTTATGCTGAAGAGGTATTTACAGAAATAAAAGAAAAATTCATCAAAAAAACAAATCTTGTGGCTGAAATAGGATACATGAAAGTCTCAGAGCCTACAATTGCAGGCGCTGTAGATATTCTAAAAGAAAAAGTGGATGATTTGGATAAAATCATTGCATTGCCTGTATTTTTAGCTCCAGGTATTCACACCAATATCGATATTCCGCAATTATTGGGTTTGGAACCACTTGAAGAGGATCCAAGATGTCCTGACGGAAACTATCCGCCGGAACATTACTTGTCAATAGCTCCTGATGTCGATTTTGACGGTGAAATTGAACTTTTAAGTTCAATCGGACCAAGAGATGAGCTATTGGATATAATTGATAAAAGGGTTGAAGAGGCATTGGCTGAATCTGAATTGGATGACAGTGCAAAAACAGGAATTTTGCTTGTAACCCACGGTTCCAGACTAAACTACAACAAGGAATTTGCAACCGCATTATACAACAAGTTTGAAAAGACCTGCGAGTTGCCTTCAAGCTTTGGATTCATGGAATTATGCGGTCCGAGCATACCTGAATCCATTAATAAATTAGTGGATGAAAACGGTTTGGAAAGACTGGTTGTCGTACCGGTATTCATCGCTCCTGGAATGCACACAACCCATGACATTCCACATATCCTAGGATTTTTGGATGACCACGAACACGGACATTCACACGGTCATTCCCATGACCATGGCGACCACGACCATGTGCGAGTTCGATGGTGAAATCTTATATCCGGAGCCTATCAAGGCGGATGACATCTTAATAGATATTTTAGCTAAAATGATTGAGGGAAAATAGTTATTTTTCCATATATTTTTTTGAAAAATTTTTTAATCAAGATAACTTAACAGAATTTAACTTAAAATTTAATTATGGTTGATATTTATGACAGATAAAACAGGAATATTATTATTATCTCACGGTTCAAGACTGGACGATGGAGAAGAGGTAATTAAAGCTTATAAGGAAATGTATGCTGAGGAATTTCCGGACATGCCGGTGGAATACGGTTTCATGGAAATCAGAAAACCTGGAATCCCTGAAACAATCAAAAAATTGACTGAAGAGAATGATTTGGAAAAAATCATTGTGGTGCCGGTATTTGTCGCACACGGACTCCATACAAAAAGGGACATTCCGGGATTGTTCCACGGACATCATCATCACCACCATCATGACCATGATGATCACGATGACCACCATCACGGACATCATCATCACCACCATCATGACCATGACGACGAGCCTGTTGAATTTGATGGTGAAATCGTTTTAACCGATCCTTTGGGAATCGACAAAAGAATGTATGAAATCATCAAAGACAGAGTTTCAGAACACTTATAGGTTCTGAAATCCCTTTATTTTTTAGACCTTGCTAAATCACTATACTTCCCTGTATTGCCAACAATTTCTGTTTTTTACAAACCTCCACCAACATAAATTATTTAAGGTCTGGATTCATTAATTAATAAAAGAAAAAATGGAGGTAAAATATGAGACTTTGGAATCCTGCCGCTTTTTTTATCAGTCTGATGATGAGCATGATTATGGCAATAATCTTTGGAATGTTCGTTCCATATCTCCTGAATATTCCAGGGCTTGAATGGGACTTATGTCTGATTTTATGGCCTGTCAGGTGGGTTACCGCTTATCTGCTTATCAATATTGTAATATATCCAATCGGATTTGGATTGGCAGAGTTTGTGTTCCATTTTAACCCGGACCGTGATGGCATGGGCCTTTGGAATCCCGCAGCATTTTTCATAAGTTTAATGATGAGCTTCATAATGGCTGCTATTTTCGGTCTTACAATGGGAATGCCTGTAGATTTGTTGTTTTATTTATGGCCTGTCAGGTGGGTTACCGCTTATCTGCTTATCAATATTGTAATATATCCAATAGGATTCGGACTTGCAAAAAAAGTATTTGGATTTGATCCTATGGCACAATAAGGTTTTTTAAAGCCTTATTAACTTATTTTTTTTTGGTTTTCATATCATTTTTCTAAACACTTATTTATTTTAAAGTTTATACTAATATTCATGACCTTGAAAGTCTCAGATATCGGCGAAAAGGAATTGGTCAGATATATCATATCCAATTCCAAGGATATCACGCCGGATGATACAGCAATAACTGATTTTGACAATACGAATCTGATTTCCACATGTGACATGTTGATTCAGTCAAGGCACTTTCCGCAAAACATGACATATTTTGACATGGGATTTAAGGCAGTCACAGTCAATGTAAGTGATCTTGCGGCAATGGGAGCAGAGCCATTGGGATTTCTGCTTGCAATCGCTCTTCCAAAGGACTTGAAATTGGATCATTTCAAGGAAATCATTGACGGTGTTCTGAAGGCCTGCGACCATTATTCAATTCCTCTGATTGGCGGAGACACCAATGAGGCATCGGAAATAATAATCACCGGCACCGCATTGGGCCTGACCGATAAGCCATTGATGAAGGACACTTACCAAAAGGGCGATTTGATTGCCGTTACAGGCGATATCGGCCTTGCCGCATTGGGATTTGAGCTGGAAACCTTGGATAATGTATATGTAAAGCATGCATTAAAACCGGAAGCAAAGATTAAGGAGGGTGTAATCCTTAAGGATTATGCAACATCAGCCACTGACATTACAGATGGGCTTGCAAGTGAGTTATATGAGATTAAAAGGGACGGTTTCGGCTTTATGATTTATGAGGGGATGCTGAAGGTTTCCGATGAGTATAAACAGTTAGCTTCTGAATTGAACCTTGATTATCTTGATTTGATATTGCATGTCGGCGAGGACTTTGAGCTATTATTCACAATTTCCAGGGAGAATCTGGAAAAGCTGCCGATTGACTGCATTGTAATCGGTGAGGTTAACGATTCGGATGTTGTTGAACTTACTTTGGAAAACGGCTATGTTGAAAGAATTAAAAACAAAGGCTATGAGCATTATGTTAGTGAGTAGCGATTTATACAAGAAGAGTTCCAAGACACGGAAAATCAGATGTGAGATTTGCGCCAATTACTGCAAGATTGCCGATGGTAATGTAGGAATCTGCAAACAGCATAAAAACATCAATGGCGAGCTTTTTGATGAGTCATACGGTATCGTTTCATCACTTAGTCCCGATCCTGTTGAAAAAAAGCCTTTGAATCATTTTCTGCCAGGGACATTTACATACTCAATCGGGGGTTGTCAGAACTATATGATATCACATGAATATGACAAAAATTCAAGAGCTGTTAAAATAACACCAGATGCGATTGTGGAAAATGCACTTAGATATAATTGTAAGTCAATTGCTTGGACCTATAATGAACCTACGATACACTTGCCATTCTCCAAGAAAACCTCTTTACTTGCAAGGCAAAAAGACCTGAAGGTAATCTATGTCACCAACGGCTATTTTTCGGATAAGTCAATTGAAGAAATCTTAACATTTGTCGACGCATTCAACATAGACCTTAAGGCAATGTCCAGGGATTTCTATAAAAAAGTCTGTGGTGCGGATTTGGATGTAGTCTTGGACAATATAAAAAGGGTTTATGATGAAGGTAAGCACTTGGAAATAACCAATTTAATTATCAATGATTATAATGATTCAATTGAAGAAATATGTGATTTTGTAGTAAATGAATTGGACTGCAATGTTCCGCTTCATTTCTCAAGGGCATTTCCATACTATAAGATGAATGACATTTCACCGACAAGGCCTGAAATCCTGTTTAAGGCAAAAGAAATAGCTTTAGATAAGGGAATAAAAAATGTGTATTTGGGTAATATTTAAAAAAAATAAATTAAGAAGTTAGTTTACTCTCCAAAACTAACTCTTTCGAATTTTTCCAATGTTTTAAGTGATTTGGTTGCATCAACTCCGATTTTAGTGGTTGTACCATCACTTTCAGCTACAGGATCTAATGAGGATCCACGGACATTTGGAACAATCATGATGTCACGGTCACCTTTTACACGTGTGGCTATTGCATATTCGACATCTTCGGCATCAAATATGTTCACGTCAGTGTCCACAGCAACGCAGTGTTTTAGTGAAGGGTGTGCAGACAATGCTGCCATGATTGCGTTCTTACCGTCACCTTCAGTCTGTTTGTTGATTGATACAACTGCATGAAGCCAGCAACAGCCTCCTTCAGTCAGAACGACATTTTCAACTGTAGGAACAGCATTTTTAACTGCCTTGTAAATCCTTGGCTCTTGAGGGAGGCCTTGCAACAATTTATGTTCAAATCCTGCAGGAACGATTGCATGATAGCAAGGATTGTCCTTTTTGATGTGCATCTTTTCGAGGTTAATGATTGGCTGGTCACGGATGATGTCGTAAGTGTCAGTCAGGTCAACGAACGGCCCTTCGGCAACGGTTTCAGTCACTGAAATCTTACCTTCAAGTATGATGTCAGCCTGTGGAACTTCCAGGTCTCCGCATTTAATAAGTTCAAGCTCGCCATCCTTGAATGCGTTTGCCACTTCCATCTCATTGTAGTCGATAGGTATTGAAGTGGTGCTTGCAAGAAGTATTGCAGGGTCCATTCCGATAGCTATTGCAATATCCAAGTCTTCACCAGCTGCCTGTGCATTCTGGGAGTAGGTATAAAGGTTTCTAGGCACAATTCTGATGACCAGTCTTTTATCGTCAAGCACCATCATCCTGTGGATTGAAGCGTTCTGGATGCCTGTTTTAGGGTCACGTGCAAACACGACACCGGCGGTAATGTATGCTCCGCCATCTCTTTTATAATGGGTTAAAATAGGAATTTTTCCCAAATCAACATCTAGATTATCATAATCTGAAAAATCAGTGAATTTGGTAACTTCAAGAGGGTTTTCCATCGCATCAATGATTTTTTCGGTAATCTCTGACACTTCACAGTTGATTGATTTAGCAATCTTGTCACGTGTATTGCAGATTCCGGTTACAACCGGCATTTCATATCCTTTAACGTTCTTAACAATAACGGTGTCTTTAGGATATTGCCTTAATACTTTAGAGATTTCATATTCGGTTGAAAGCTCATCTGCAATTTCTATAATGTTTTCATCTTTAAGGTTCATGTTATCACTATAAGCTTATTTTTTTATCCTTTAATTTCTCAAGAATGTCCACCATTTCCGGATTTTTGATTGAAAATATTTCACCTGCCAATACTGCAGCATTCTTACCGTTGTTTATGCCGACAGTTGCAACAGGAACGCCCGGTGGCATATTGACTGCCGTAAGCATGTAGTCATCACCATTTTCATTGGTACAAGGAACTCCAATCACCGGTCTTGCTGTAAGACCGACAAGGCCTCCTGTGACCTGTGAGCAGTTGGAGCTGACCCCAATGAAAACCTTGGCATTTTTCATGGATTTGACGTAATCGATGAATTTTTTGTTTGATCTTATTGGACAGACAACTTTCATGTCATATGTAATTTTAAGCCTGTCAAGAAGTTTGGTTATTTTTTTGGCGGTCAATACATCATTTTGCCTTCCAACAATGATTGCCACTTCAGCATCCTTGTTTTTACAGCCTCCATTTTCTTCATCTGCCTGAACCTTGTTTATTTCAATGTCCTTAACTTTTATGAAGTCATTCCTAATGAATGGCCTGTTAATCGGCTGAACAAGGTTTTCATTACTTTCAATGACCTTTTGAGCATAATCCTTTCTTAATTTTAAGACCTTTTGATGTATTTCATCGTCATGAAGGCCAATGAATTGTGCAGCAAGAATTGCCGCATTGTCTCCCCTGTCAATTCCAACGGTAGCGATAGGGGACGGATAGGGCATTTGAATGATTGACTGTAAAGCATCAATACCGCCTGTTTTCACATCAACCGGAACTCCAATAACAGGTCTTGGGGTATATGCAGCGATTGAACCCGGCAAATGTGCCGCTAAACCTGCAATTCCAATAAAGACTTCTATTCCAGCTTCAGTACCTTTTGTAACGATTTCACGAACAAGGTTAGGAGTTCTGTGGGCTGATGCTATTTTTAAACTGTATGGTATTTCTAATTTATCCAACATGTCCATTGCTTTATTTGCAATGGAAATATCTGATCCGCTTCCAAGAATAATCATTATCTTTGGTGTCATTTAAAAATCCCTTCTAAAAATAAATGTTAATATATTTATTTTAGGTCTAAGTATTATTAAGATTTTTGCAATATTGCTTAGGTTTCATGAAATTTACTTAGTATCATAATAATTACATATACATATATAATTGTGTTGGTTTAAAACCAACGAATATATAAATATTATGAAAAATATAATACTACATGACAAGAAAAATTCAGAATAAAGACATGATAGGTGACAAATTGATTTACACAGCAAAGACACCTAATGGATGGTCAATCGTTATCATGCCAGATAACATCCTGATTGACAATTATCATATTAATAAGGTTCACATACATCCTAATCCTAAAAATCATGTGCATAAAGTAGAAATAAGCCAACAGGATATGGAAAAAATTTTAGAAACAATTAAAGATTACTTAAATGCATCAAATAGTTTTGATGTTGAGGAGTTAATGGAGATGTTAAAGTGATTATAACTTTAGTCAAAAAGCAAACAGGGCATGAATTTATTCGTGAAATGGAAGAGACATATAAATCCATTTCAGAATTAGAAAAATTGTTTGAAAGAACAAACAACATGAAAATGTATGTTGATTTAGAAAATTGGAGATATTATAGGGATAACTTGGATGAAGAAATAGAATTAACCGAAAGTTTGGTTACAAATAAATTATCTTTATCAGATTTGGATTTTATCATTTTAAATACCATTAAACATGAAAAGCCTAGAAGCATCCGTGATTTGGCCAATAAAATCAATAAAGATGTAAGTAATGTACAGCCTAAAGTTAAAAGATTAGAAGAAGAGGGATTTATTAAATTCGAGATTGGAGCAAAGAATAGCAAAATCCCTTACTTAACATTTGATGAAATTAAATTGGAGATTTAGATTATCATCGAAAGATTAATCCTGTTCCTTTTTGTATCTACATCCAAGACTTTAACGTCGACAATGTCCCCTACGCTGACAATATCTAGTGGATGTTTAACGAATTTATCCGCCGCTAGTTGGGAAATGTGAACCAACCCGTCCTGATGAACTCCTATATCGACAAATGCTCCGAAATCAACAATGTTCCTGACAGTTCCCTGCATTATCATATCTTTTTCCAAATCATCAATTGATAACACGTTTTTTCTAAGCATAGGCTTCGGCATGTCTTCACGGGGGTCACGGCCAGGCTTTTTAAGCTCCCTAACAATATCTTTAAGCGTTTCAACGCCGATTTCTAACTCATCAGAGAGTTCTTTTATGTTGATATTGTCCAGTTTTAATGATTTATCACCGATGTCATTGACAGAGTAATTTAACTTGTCTAACAGTTTATAGGTTGCATCATATGATTCCGGATGTATTGTGGTGTTGTCCAGCGGATAATCGGGATTGTCGATTTTTATAAAACCGGCACATTGTTCAAATGTTTTTTTACCTAATTTCTTAACGTTCATAAGTTCTTTTCTTGAATTGAAACTGCCGTTTTCTTCACGATAGCTAATAATGTTTTTGGCGGTCGTATTTCCAATCCCTGAAACATAATTGAGCAAACTCACTGAAGCGGTATTTAGGTCGACACCCACTTCATTTACAACCTTTTCAACAACGCCCGTCAGGGACTCTGACAATTGCTTTTGGTTCATGTCATGCTGGTACTGTCCGACACCGATTGATTTTGGGTCGATTTTGACAAGCTCTGCAAGCGGGTCCTGCAGCCTTCTTGCAATTGAAACCGCACTTCGCTCACCTTCTGAAAAATCAGGGAATTCCTCATCTGCCAATTTGGAAGCTGAATAAACAGACGCTCCCGCCTCATTGACGATGATGTATTCGACATTTGTATTCCTGATGATTTGGGCCACAATCTCTTCAGATTCCCTTGAAGCGGTGCCGTTTCCAATGGCTATGACATTGATGTCATATTTTTCAATTAGTCCACGAACGGTATTGATGGATTCCTTAACCTTGTTTTGAGGTGCTGTCGGATAGATTAATGCCGTATCAAGGACTTTGCCGGTCTCATCAATGATGGCCAGTTTGCATCCGGTTTTGAATGCGGGATCCCATCCGAGAATGGTTTTGCCGACAAGCGGGGATTCCATCAGCAGTTGATTCAGGTTTTTGGCAAACACTTCAATAGATTTTTCCTCAGCCTTTTCGGTTAACATGTTTCTGATTTCACGCTCAATTGCCGGTGAAATCAATCTTTTGTATGCATCGCTGACTGCCTCTTTAATGATTGGAGTTGTGTATCTGTTGTATTTTACTTTTTCAGGAACGGGGGAGATGTTTTTAAGCATGTGTCTGTTTAGATATTTCAGGATTTCATCGCTGTCGCAGGTGATTTTTGCCTTTATGACGCCTTCCTTTTCTGCTCGGTTTATTGCCAGAATCCTGTGGGGAGGTATCCTTTTAACGTTTTCTGAATAGTTGTAATAGATATCGTATTCTGTTGATATGTCCTTGTCCTTTGCCTTGGTTTCGATTTGACCGGTGCGGAATGTGTTTTGACGGATTTTCTTTCTGAAGGTGGAATTGTCCGATACGATTTCAGCAATTATGTCCTGTGCGCCCTCTATCGCCTCTTCAGGGGTTTTCACCTCATCGGTGACATACTTCCTGGCTATGTTTTTAACGCTTTCCTTTACTTTTTGTTTTAAAATAATGTTTGCAAGTGGTTCAAGACCCTTATCACGTGCCTTTGTTGCCCTTGTTTGCTTTTTGCTTTTGAATGGTCTGTAAATATCTTCAAGCTCGACTAAAGTTTCTGCCTTTAAAATCTGGCTTTTCAAATCATCATCAAGCTTTCCAAGCTCATTTACTCTTTTTATTACTTTTTCCTTTTTCTCCTCCAGGTTGCGCAGATATTTAAGCCTTTCATCAAATTTTCTCAGTGTTTCATCGTTGAGTGAACCTGTTACGTCTTTTCTATACCTTGCAATGAATGGTATTGTATTTCCGTCATCAATTAATTTCATTACCTTTTTTACCTGCCAATTGGCCAGATTCAATTCCTTTTCAAGTGTTTTAACAATCATCAAATTACTACCTAAAAAATCAATATTCTTTTTACATCAATATTATTGCTTATCGATTAATAATTTTTTGTTTGAATTAATAATAACATTTATAACTATTTAAATTAAAAAACTAATAATGTAGAAATTAAAAACGGTGAATTTAAATTGTATTGGTTTTTAGTAATTATTGCATTTTTGCTTGCGGGAATAAAAACCCAAAAACCTAAAAAGTATCAGAAGGTTTCAGTTATCATCCCCGCCTATAACGAAGAAGATACCGTAGCCACTGTTGTAGGAGTGGTCAAGGAGGTATCCTTTGTTGATGAAATAATCGTTGTCAATGACGGTTCATCCGACAATACCGAAGCCGAAGCGATTAAAGCTGGAGCTCGCGTGATTACCCATAGGGTCAACAAGGGTAAAGGTGAAGCATTGTTCACAGGTTATAGGAAAGCGGAATGTGATGTTATTGCTTTCATTGATGCGGATATTCATAATCTGACATCCAAAAAGGTTGAGGCAATGATAATGCCTATTCTTGAAGGCAAAACCGATATTACCAAAACCAAATTCGCACGTGCTCGTGGACGCGTAACTGAACTTACCGCAAAACCGCTTTTAAACTTTTTCTTCCCTGAAATTAATTTTGAACAACCTTTGAGCGGTCAGTTTGCAGCACGTAAGGAAGTATTGAAACGTATAAATTTTGAAAAGGACTATGGTGTCGATGTAGGTATCGTTATTGACGCTGACGTATTGGGAATTTCGATAACTGAAGTGGATATTGGTGCAATCGAGCATGACATGTCCCCGCTTGGGGATTTGAACTTAATGGCTAATGAAGTAGTAAGGACAATCATGAGCCGGGCAAATAAGTATGGCCGTGTTATAATGATTGATGAAATCGGTCATTTTATCCGTATGTCAATTGTTGGTTTGTCTCTGGTTATTCTAGGATTGTTTACAATATTTTTCGTAAGCTTTGTTCCATTGGTTATAGGTATAATGATTGGCGTAATAGGCATTATAATTTCAATCTATTACATTGTCAAGGTCATTATAAAGTCAATCGTCATGTTTAAAAAGACTCCTAAGGGCAATCTTGTAAGGTCGTTTATTAAAATTCACTTTCCGCTTATTATTTCAATCATATTATTGCTTCTAATGATTTCAACATTTATTGGAGCTGCACATTTTGAAAATGGTGTTTTGTCAATCGAGCCTAATTCAAGAAACTTGATTATTTATGCCGATGATTCACCAAGGGGGAATTCAATTTCCGTAAGGGGTCCTTATACTGTTGATATAGCTATTGAAGATGAATTAGATATAATACGCATGCCCGGTGATGCAATGGCGACCCTTGGTGTAAAGGAAAATGACACGATACGGGTAGATGATACCGTTTATACAATCATGAATGCAAGAGACGGTGAACCTAATATCTTGAGATTACCTAAAGAGGCTAAAAACTTTTTAAATCTTGAGGAAGGAAATGTAATTCAAAATACCCGATTAAAGCAAGTATTTGAAGGAACTTTAATGACTCATAGTTATGAAAACGAGAATGCAACGCTTTACGAGCATTATACCATTTCTTCAAGGGATGTTCCTTCATCCACATATGAGATCTTTTTGGATAATTCCTCAATTGCCTATTCAACCGGAATATTTAAAAAGAACTCAATATATGAGGTTAAGATAGATGATTTCGTCACTTCCTTTAATTTCAAGAAGAACAGCAATGTCACATTCAATTATGAAAATCATACGGTTGAGATATTGTTTAAGGATACGAATACAACATCCATAAAGCAAGTTCCTCGTCAGAATCAAGGAAATTTCCTGAATTTGAATCTTTAAAAAAATAAGTTAAAAATCTAGAAAATTATTCTAGATTTCTTTTTCATAAGCTTTTACAGCTTCTTCAACATCATCATAAAGTCCAAGTGCAGCGAGAGCACCGACTTTACCCTGTTCGCCTGTAACTGCAATCAATGGAATGTTCAATTCCTTTGCAACAGACTCAGCAGTTTCAACATCCATCATTCCAGATTTTGTGGCAATTGAATACTCTCTTAATTTTTCCGGAATGTCTAAACCTTCCAGAATGGCAATTGCTGTTTTATCGGATAATGTGTCTCTTTTAAGAATTTCAATTACATTGTCGATTAACTCTTGCTTTTTATCGCTTTCAACAGCGAAGGTAAGAGCAATTGAAACGCAATTTTGAGTTTTATGAGGATTATGAGGATACAATTGAACAATTATGTGGTCCAAGTATTCAAAGCCCATTTCTGCAAGTTCAACACCCAAATTATGAGCCATTGTCCATGTAGCACCTGCATCTTTTGTATCGGTATCATCAACGCCAATAACCACTTTTTCAAGTTTAGGTGTCACAACTGTGGCTTTTCCTGCTTTTGAGCCTCCTCCAATTTGAATAAGTTCAACATATTTAACTCCTTCGCCCATTCCTCTGCACATTCCGGCTCCGACTCCTGCTCCAGCAAGGCCTGCATGTGTAACTTTAACCTCATCGCCGTCAACAACAATCTCATCAATTCCTGCAGCATTGAAACTTGCCTTCAGGTCAAGTGGAGCCTTGCCGACATGGCATTTGTAAACGTGCTTGTTTCCGTCACGGTAAGCGGAGTCGATAAGTTCTGAATTGTTTCTGTACTGATGCAGTAACCAATGGGATCCTGAAATGCATGGATGGTACTCCACTAGTTCCACATTGTCCCCATCTACCATAGTCAATACTTTTTCATATGGGGCTATCCATGGGTCATTAAACTTTTCTTTTAATTCGTTAGGCTTTAGTATTTCCATCCAATCACTAGATTTCTTTTAATCTGTCGCACATTTTGATGGCTGCTTCAACTGCACTTTTTGCGTTTTTGACACGTCTGTGTGCGTCCATTCTGGTCATACCAGGACCGGTAATTCCTAATGCTACCGGAGTGTCATATTCAAGTGCTAAGTCAGCAATTTTACGGGAAGCGTGTTGTGCTACTATTTGATCGTGGTCAGTTGCACCTTCAATTACAGCACCAAGGGTAATGATTGCATCGTATTCCCCTTTCTGCAATAATTTTTTGATTACGAGAGGCATATCGAATACGCCTGGAACTGCAACAACTTTAGTAATTTCACAGCCTCTGTTTTTTGCTTCTGCCTGAGCGAGTTCTAACATCATTTGTGTAATATCATAGTTAAATTCAGCAACTACTGCTGCTATTTCATATCTTGCCATTTTATCAATCCCTCTTTAATTATCCGGCACCACCGAATATGATGAGTAAAAATCCTGCTACCCCACTTACTACCATAATGAATATGATAAAAAGTGCTGCCATTTGCATTTTGGTTAATTTTTTGAAATTCATATTTATTATATCTCCTTTATAAGTTATTTATAACTTCACCGGTCAATTCATCGGTTGTAGCTGAACCGCCCAAATCACCGGTTAAAGTATTAGCATCATTCAGTACTTTTAGTATTGAAGCCTCGAATTTGTCGGCTTCGCTATTTTCACCTAAATATCTAAGCATCATTATTGCTGAAAGCATCATAGCTATTGGATTTGCTTTGTTTTGGCCTGCAATATCTGGCGCTGAACCGTGAACAGGTTCAAACAATGCCCCATCCTCTCCGATATTTGCGGATGGAATCAAGCCAAGTCCTCCGACAAGGCCCGCCCCTTCATCGGATAAGATGTCTCCAAAAAGATTGGTTGTTACAATAACTTCAAAGCTTTCCGGTTGTGTAATAAGATACATTGCAGTTGCATCCACATAAAAGTCCTCGGTTGCAATGTCGGGATAATTTTTTGCAACTTCATAGAAAATATCGCGAAACAAACCATCGGTTTTTTTGAGCACATTAGCTTTATGAACTGCAGTCACTTTAGTCTTGCCATTGTCCTTTGCATATTTGAATGCATAGTCAATGATGCGTCTTTCCGCTTCTCTTGTGATAATGCGCCTTGCTATTGCCCCTTCATCGGTAAATGATTCCTCATCGGCAATGTACATTCCTTCTGTATTTTCACGCACAATCATAAAGTCAATGTTGTCAAATAATGAGTTAGTATTAGGATAAGCTTTAACGGGTCTTAGATTAGCAAACATTTTCATTTCCTGGCGTATCTTAACGATAACGTCGGCTGCAGTTTCGCCAGCTGCTCCAAAAAGGCATGCGTCAGCTTCTCTAATAATGTCTAAAGTCTCTTCTGGCAGTGCGGTGCCTGTCTTTTCAAGGCATTCGTCTCCTGCGTCACCATAGACATATTCAAAGTCAATGTCCAATGCATCCAAAACATCCAATGTTGCTTTCATAACCTCTTTGCCGATTCCATCACCCGGAACGACTGCAATAGTATATTTATCTTTTGTTTTTGAGGTATTCAATCAAACCACCCTGATTTAAAATTTCTAACATGAATGGAGGCAATTTTTTAAATGTTATTTTTTCACCATCTGAAGCAGTAATGGTTCCTTCATCCATATCCACTTCAATTTCATCTCCATTTTCTATAATTTCTGTAATTCCAGGAGCTTCAAGAAGGGGAACTCCTACATTAGTTGCATTTCTATAAAAGATTCTGGCAAATGATTCGGCAATCACTGCTGACACGCCAACACCCTTGAGTGCAATTGGGGCGTGTTCCCTTGATGATCCGCATCCGAAATTTGTTCCGGCTACGATAAAGTCTCCTTTTTTGCATTTTTTATTAAAGTCAGCATCGAGTCCTTCCATACAATGCTGTGATAATCTTTCCTCATCAGTATAAATTAAGTATCTTCCAGGAACTATAATGTCTGTGTCGATATCATTTCCAAATTTCCAAGCTGTTCCTTTCATATGATCACTCCGGTGCAACGATTCTTCCTTCAATTGCTGAAGCCGCAGCAACAGCAGCAGAGGATAAATAAACTTTTCCGTCAGGACTTCCCTGCCTTCCCTTAAAGTTTCTGTTGGATGTGGAAAGGCTTACTTCATCAGGTCCTATAATTCCGGTATGGCCTCCAAGACATGGGCCACAGCATGGAGCAGATACGAGCGCTCCAGCATCAACGAATATTCTGATTAATCCTTCATCCAAAGCTTTTGAGTATACTTCCTTGGATGCAGGTATGACCAACATCCTGGTGCCGTTAGCTATTTTATTGCCTTTTAATATCTTTGCAGCATCCCTTAAATCGCTGATTCGGCCATTTGTACATGAACCTAAGAATACCTGGTCTATTTCTACATCAACCTCACCAATCGGCTTCACGTTATCCACATTGTGAGGGCAAGCAATCTGAGGCTCCAAATCATTAACATCAACATCAATTATATTGAGAGAAGATGAGTCCAAATCAGTTTTGAACACTTTGTAAGGTTTATCAGAACGTTTTTCAACATAATTAATAGTTTTTTCGTCTGGTTCCACCAAACCTGTTTTTCCACCCATTTCAATTGCCATATTGCATAGGACCATTCTATCTGAAACGCTCATGTCTGATATTGTATCTCCTGCAAATTCACAGGCTTTGTAGGTGGATCCATCAGCGCCCATTTCACCGATAATATGTAAAATGACGTCCTTGGCATAAACATTGTCTTTCAACTCACCGGTAATGTTAAATCTATTTGTTTCAGGCACCTTGAACCATAAATTACCTTCAGCAAATACCATGGCCATATCGGTTGAACCGATACCTGTTGCAAATGCACCCAGTGCACCATGAGTACAGGTATGGGAATCAGCACCTACAATAACGTCTCCAGGTACTACATGGCCTTTTTCAGGTAAGATTTGATGGCAGACACCTGCATTAACATCATAAAAATGCTCAATATCATGCTTTTTAACGAATTCTCTCATTAAAATATGATTATTGGCGGAATCTATTGAATCGGCAGGTACCTGATGGTCAAATGGGATAACAATTTTTGAGGAATCCCAAACCTTTTCAGCGCCAATCTTTTCAAAAGACTCAACAGAAAGAGGCCCTGTTAAATCGTGGGTCATTGCTATATCAATATTTGCTATAATAATATCTCCAGCTTCTACACTCTCTTTTCCTGAAGCTCTAGCTAATATTTTTTCGGACATTGTTGGCATTATTTCAAACCTCTTAGTAATGATAATTATTTATATTTATCAAAATATATAAACTCTTTTTAATATTTATATATAATGTTTAACAAAATATAAATTATGAGCAACTCATTTTTTAAAAGATTCAAAAAAGAAGAAGAACCTCAAATAATAGAGGAAGAAACTCCTGTTTGGGAAGATAGGATTTTTTGGGTTTCAACATTACAAAAGATAGCATTTCCTGTCCTCAACAATCTATCAAAAGGATCACTTAGAAAAACAATGCCTTTTGAATCAAGCACTTCTGAAGGACAGAAGTTTTCTTATCTTGAAGCTTTTGCTCGTGTTTTTAATGGTATCTCTCCTTGGTTGGAATTGGGGCCTGATATTTCTGAAGAAGGTAAAGTTCGTGAGAGGTATATTCGTTTGACTTTACAGGCCATTAAAAATGCTGTCAGTACAAATAGCAATGATTATATCTTTATTGTAGAACCTAAACAATCTTTAGTTGATGTTGCTTTATTTGCTCAAGGATTACTCAGAGCTAAAAATCAAATTTGGCTTAATTTACCTATGGATGTTCAAGCCAGAATAATCCGTGAATTCAAAAATACAAGAATTATAGCACCTTTTGAAAATCATTGGTTATTGTATACCTCAATGATTGAAGCCGCTCTTTTAGAATTCACCGGCGAATGTGATATGGAGAGGTTGACTTATGCTGTTGCCAAGTTCAGGGACGAATTGTATGTTGGCGATGCAATCTACTCTAACGGTGCGGATTTTGAAGTGGGTTATTTTAACAGTTTAGTTATTCATCCTATGCTCAATGATATCTTGCGCGTAATGAGAAAGTATAGCCTTCGGGATGGAGAATTTTTGGATGTGCAGTTAATGAGATCTTCCAGATTGGCTTCCCAACTTGAAAGAATCATTTCTCCAGAAGGAACATATCCTCTTTTGGGCAATGCGTTATCTTATCGTTGCGGCATTTTCCACTTGCTTTCACAGGCGGCCTTATTAAAAATTTTACCAAGAAATATTTCACAGGCACAGGTCAGATGTGCACTTACAAAAGTTATTCAAAGGCAATTTGAAGGCAATCAAAACTTTAACTCTGAAGGATGGTTGATTTGTGGATTGAATGGGTCACAAATGGAAATCTGTGAAGATAACATTGATACAGGCAGTCTTTATGCATGCTGTACAATATTTTTACCATTAGGTTTAAAAGCCAATGATGTATTTTGGGAATCACCATCTGAAGAATGGAGTAGTCAAAAAGCATGGAATGGCCATCAAATACAACCAGACCAATCAATTAATTTTTAATTCAATTCGTATAAGTTCCCGTAATTATATAATTTAATTTCGTTAGGAACTTCTTTTATTATATTTTTTGTATCAAATATGATAGGATTATCCATATTTTTTGTTATTAAATCATAATCCAGGTTTTTGAATTCGTTATGATCGCATAGAACCAAAATCAGATTCGCATCTTTTGTCGCTTCGTCCAAACTGACAAAATCGGGATTGGTGATGTGAGGGTCGTGGATAGCTATCTCATAATTGGCGCTTAGTTTGGCAATGATTTCATAAGCCGGACTTTCCCTGTCGTCTCCGGTATTGCCTTTATATGAAACGCCCAATATTGCTATCTTACCATTTGGAATTATTTTTTTAGCATTTTCAACGACAAAATCGGGCATGGAGTTATTGGTGTCACGTGCCAGTTTAATGATTTTTGCCTGCTTTGGTGCCTTTGCATAAATAAAGTAAGGGTCTATTGCAAGGCAATGCCCTCCAACACCTGGACCTGGTGAGTGCAGGTTGACTCTTGGATGTTTGTTTGCCATTTCAATAACATCAAGTGCATTTACACCAATTTCAGCACAAATTTTAGCAAGCTCATTTGCAAGGGCAATGTTGACGTCCCTAAATGTATTTTCCATGCATTTTGATAACTCGGCGGTTTTTGCTTCTGTCAGCATCAGGTCCCCTTCAACAAATTGTCCATAAACTTCACAGGCCTTTTTGGCACATTCAGGTGTGACTCCACCGATTATTCGGTCATTGTGTATCAGTTCATCAATGATTCTTCCGGGAAGCACCCTTTCCGGACAATGTGCAAGGAACAAATCTTTGCCAATTGTGAAGCCTGCCTTTTCAAAGATAGGCTTTATTGTCTCATCTGTTGACATAGGAGCAATTGTGGATTCAATAATGACAGTATTTCCTTTTTCAAGGTAAGGCAGAATCGATTCACATGCTGTTATTACATAGCTCAAATCGCAGCTGTAGTTTTCAATGATGTATGGTGTTGGCACGGTAATTATGAAAGCGTCGGCTTTTTGTGGAGTTAGGCTTGCTTTGTACACTTTTAGTTCAACAGCTTTTTTGATGATGTCGGATATTCCCGGCTCTTCGATGTGGATAATTCCCTTATTCAGATTTTTTATCATTTCTTCTGATATGTCGACGCCTACCACTTCACAGTGGTTACGAGCGAATAATGCGGCTGTTGGTAGTCCAATGTAGCCTTGACCAATAATACATACTTTCATAATTTCCAACTCCATTATTAATTAAATATTACTTCAAACATATATAAAAACTAATATTAAATTTTTAAGTGATAATTATGAAAATTCTAATAACAGGTTCTAGCGGAATGTTGGGCCATGATTTGATTAATGTTTTGGAAAATCATGAATTAATTTTGACAAATTCCAAAACATTGGACATTACAGATAAAAATCATACAATTGAATTTGTTTGCAATGCAAAGCCGGACATTGTTATCAATGCCGCTGCATATACCGATGTCGACGGTTGCGAGGAAAACCGTAATCTTGCATATGCCGTCAATGGCGACGGTGTTAGAAACTTGGCTCTGGCATGCAGGGAAATTGACTGTCCGCTTGTTCATATAAGCACTGATTACGTATTTGATGGAAGTGCCACAGAACCTATTGCTGAAGATGGGGAAATAGGCCCAATCAGCATTTATGGTAAGAGCAAACTCGAAGGAGAACTGGCCATACAGGAAATTTTGGACAAATATTTCATCATAAGGACCGCATGGCTATATGGAATCAACGGCAAGAATTTCCCAAAGACAATGCTTGAATTGGCCAAAAGCCATTCGGAAATAACTGTCGTTTATGATGAGGTCGGAACACCGACATACACTCCAGATTTGGCATTTGGTATTTCAGAGCTAATCGAAACGGATTATTACGGAATATACCATTTGACAAATTCCGGAAGCTGTTCATGGTGTGAGTTTGCAAGATACATTTTTGAGGTTGCACAAAAGGACGTTAATGTGGTTCCGGTGACTGCATCCGAGTTTGCAAGGCCCGCTCCAAGGCCAAGCTATTCCGTTTTGGAAAATAAGAATTGGATTGAAAAAGGATTCAAGCCGCTTAGAAGTTATAAGGAAGCAATCAAAGAATATATCGAGTTGATTAGATGAATAAAAAATTAGTTTTTATCATTGCAATAATCATTGCCTTATTCAGCATTTCAGTTGTAAGCGCAGGATTTTTTGATTTCCTGAATTTCGGCAATGACAAGGCGAGCGATGTAAAAGTTGTTGAGGATGGACAGTACTGTACAGTCGATGAGGTTTCAGCCTACATCAAGGAGTTTCACAAGCTTCCAAGCAACTATATAACAAAAAAGGAAGCTCAAAATCTTGGCTGGCATGGAGGGCCCCTTAAGAAATATGCTCCTGGAAAAAGCATTGGTGGAGATAGATTCACCAACAGGCAGCATGTGCTTCCAGACAGTAATTCTGACTACATAGAATGTGACATCAATGCAAATGGAACACAGCGTGGTGCTGAAAGGATAGTATACAATACCGGTGACTATAAGGTTTATTACACTAGTGACCACTACAATACATTCAAAGAGGTTTAAAATGCAGTTGGATGGCAATCTGATTAAAAAGGAAGGGCATGACTATTTGAAGGAAGCCTTGAATTTGCCCGATTACTATGGAAAAAATCTTGATGCATTATATGACTGTCTCACAGAAATCGAATGTGAAATTGAACTGGTCAATGCCGGGGAAGTTGATGGTGATATCATCGACACTTTTCGCGATGCTGCCGATGAAAATCAGTTTTTAACCATTAAAATCATTTATTAATTTTTCTTTTTTTCTTTTAATTTAATATTGGCTAGTTATGCTTTTATATTAGGCTTAACGGCATTTTAAAGTGTTTTTTGTATAATTATAATAGTAATATATTTATCAAATTAGTGAAAGAATACTCCGACCTCTTTTAGGTCGAAGATGAATTTCACAAAAAAGACACAGAGTCATTTTTTCAATCAATATTTTTTGAATATTACTTTTCAAATGCTCTCTCACTTTGTTTATATAATTTGTA
>NZ_CAJODJ010000018.1:68350-112903 GCF_905233225.1 Methanobrevibacter sp. UBA212 | reverse complement strand
ACATTATTAATTTAATGTCATCTGATTTGATGGTTTCTGCAAACTCCTTGGCTATTTTAATTCTATCATGCACATAAATCACCCAGTACAATAAGTAATATATTATATTAAATTTATTTATAATAAATATATTGCTTGAACAAAACTTCAAAGATTATCCCGAATCATTCAATAGAATGATTATCTAAGTAATTATTTGTTTTATCAAGTATTTAAGTATTTATATATTAAATAAAGCAAATATTACTGGATATTTACAAAATTACAATGTTAAAGCAATACTTATCTTCCAATATTACAAAGGCTTTGAGATAACCTTTACCTTCCCATTTACAATTTTCCAATCATACATTCGATAAAGCGAGATGTTGCTCATAACCTTAATATACTCCAGCTTTAAAAAGTCCGGATTGTCCTTGTAATAGCTCTGGCGAGTCTTGTTTTTTCCACGGCCATGCAGCAAATCAATGCTGTCCATAGCCAAGAGATCACCTTCCAAGGTTCCCTGACTCAGGTATGTTGAGTTGAACTTACGAAGCATGTGGGGGCGAAGCCTTGCATATCCGCCAATCTCTCCAAAGCCCAGATAGTCATTGAGCACTTTGAACTTGTAATTGACATGGTTTAACTCATACTTTAAAAGCGGACTTTCCAAATCAAAGTCCTCCTGCTTTAGCTTCACTTTGGCAATCCTCTGCACGCATTCGGGATTGAGGAATGTGTAGTAGGGCTTATCGGTCTTTTGTCGAAGCAGCTTGCAGGTGCATACCACATTGTTTTTTCGTGACAGATATTTCATTGCATCTCTAAAATCGTCTTTTTTGTGATACATCCTTGTTCCTTCAAAGAATGTCCGGTTGGTCATGGATTTGGCCTCACACCTAGTTGTACCTGATGAAATCATCACCAATATCCAGAGCTTAAGATTATCATCTGCAAACTCTAAAGCTAGCCTCAGTTCATCCTTGGTCGGCAAATCATCAAAGCTTATTACATCGTTTCTGGCAACATGTTTACTGTTCAATGGCGGAATAAAAGGTATCTTTACCCTGTTGTAATGGTAGAATGTCTTGATTTTTGATATTGAGTTTGGTATTGTGCTTCCTATATTGTTTTTAATCAGATGGTCTCTAAATGAGATTATCCTGTCATATATGCTTAATCGGTTTTCCGGAATGTTGTTTTCCTGTTCGGTTATTGCTTCTGTTAACAGGTCGCATAGACTCATGTTGTGGAATGTTGTGTATTTGTTGAATGTTGTCTTGTATGATTTTTTAGATCCAACACTATGACCTGATTTTATGTGAAAATCATCTATCAAATCCTGGTCTCTAGTATAATACATTTTCATAACCTCTGAATTATTTTCGATTGATTAAATATGCATCCAAATGTAAAATGCATTTCGTAATATTCTAGTTATCCACCAAGTATATATAAGTTATGTTACTGTATTGATACCTGAAACAGAAAAAGAAATCAGATACTATCTTTTAAACTTTATAGTTCTTTTAATAGTATCCTTGCCATAAGTCACTTTATAAGTGTATTTTTTACCTGCTTTAAGCTTTTTGTAGACACTGTTTTTAATTGTAAATGCTGCAACACCTTTACTGTTGGTTTTAACCTTAAATGTCTTCTTGTTGAACTTCAAGGTCACGACCTTGTTTTTAAGGTACTTGCCGTTCACTTTCCTCAAGCTGACTTTGATTTTAACCTTTTTTGATGACTTTTTGACATTGATGTTTTTTGCTTTTATAATGGATTTGACAACAACCTTATTTTTAACAGAAACACCACCATAGCTGGCTGTTATAGCATATGTTCCCGGCTTGAGATTTATTTTAAAAGAAGCATAACCGTCCGTATTGGTTTTGACACTATACTTTTTACCGGCGATGGTGATTGTCACTTTCACACCTGCCCCAACAGCCTTGCCACTTGAGGTATAAGCCCTGACCTTGAAACACTTGTTTTCACCATAGTTCTGGGTTAAATCATTATTATTCATCAATCTGTTGAATATAAAAATTGAATTGTATGCAATCTCACCTGTTTTTGGGTTGATTGCCTCAATAACATACCTGCCGGGATTCAGGTTGATGTTCAGCCTTGAAATGCCGTTAGGAAGAGTTGTTGCAGTAAATGACCTATCACCAATCCTGAAAGTTACCTTGAAATTGCCTATTGCCTTACCTTCACAGTCAAGGAATACTGCAAAGTATTGGGATGATGTACCATACTGTTTGGTAACGTCAATGCCCGATACGGTTGATTTTACTTCAACAGACACATTCAAATCCTTAAAGCAATACCTTTCAGAGCCATTATACTTTATTGATGCTGTGTAGTTTCCGACATTTAAATTAAGCTTCAGATAAACCTTGCCTTCACCATCAGTTGTAAGCTGATATTCCTCATTGTTTAGTTTAACATGGATGATTTGATTTTCCAACGGGTTGTTGCTTGCATCGGTTAAAAGGACTTCTAGCTTCTGATTTCCTTTATAATACATTGTGACGTTATGAGAAATCAAAGAAACATCAATTATCTCATCAACCCTAAATGAACCACTTATCTTTTGGGATGTGTAATTTTCATTGCCTTTATAGAACGCCTCATAGGAATATACTCCTATTGGAAGCCTTCCAATTATCAGACTGCCTTTACCATTGCGTACAATCACATCATACTCTCTGGAATACAATTTAACACTTACACTACCATCCAAAGCCTCATCATTTGAAGTCAATCTAACAGCAATTGAAACCCGCTCATTTACAACCACATCCCTGATTTCAACAGACAAAGTGGTTTTCTTTTGAGAGATATTGATTATATAAGTGGTATTTGACGGATTGTAATTGTTATCCCCTGGATAATATGCCTTAACTGTGTATACTCCGGTATCCAGTGGTGAAATGTACCATAATGCTATTGCCTCATCGATTTCCTTATCCCTTGAAGTGTAATATCCCGGCATACTGAATGTAACATGACCTGATGCATTAGGAGGAAGATAAGCATAAATCAGAACGTTTTCACCAAGTGCTGCATCCGCCTGTATGGAAATTTCAGAATCGGCTTTGAATACTTCAAAGCTGGTGGAATTAAAAGAACTGATATAATATGCATCCCCATTATAAATGGCAGACAGACTGTAAATACCTGCATTTAAATTATCCAATGACAGCACTGCCTCACCATCAACAATCCTTACTGTTTTTGTGATGTCTCCAACTGCAAATGTCACGTTTCCTGTTGCGTTGCTGTCCAGTTTAGCAGAGACATTGAAAGCATCACCATAAGTTATATTAGCCAATTCCAGAATTACCTCGCTTCTTAAATCCTTGATATAAAAAGTGGAATTTAAAGAATTCGGATTATAATTTCTATCACCATCATATGTAATATTGATAATGTGGTTTGCTCCACCGATATTAGGTACAAATAAAACCGCCTGATTATTTTCAATTTCAACAACAGTTGACTGCCCATCCAAAATAAATATTACATTACCATAAGTGTTATCAGACAGCGTCAATGTAATGTTTGCATCCTCACCAGAAATTACATTACTGACCGCCAAATCAAAAATTGAATCAGCCTTATCAACCTTAAACATAACTGATTTGACTGTTGAGTTGAAATAGTCATTAGTATAAAATGCATTTAAACAATAATCATCAGCATCAATATAAGAAACAGTTATTTGTGCTTTTCCATCACTTATATTAACAATTTCACTGAAAACACCATCAACTGTAAAATTAACACATCCTTTGACGTTTTTATCAAAACTTGCAGTAAAAACCAAAGGAGTACCATAAGTCTCATTAGTAGCAGTGAGATTAAACAAGATCTTTTTAACTTCCAGACTATTGGTTATTGTCTGATTTTTATAACTTGCAGCGATTGTGTAATTTCCCTCATTCAGGTTAAGGTTGAGGTATCCGTAACCGTCATCATCGGTAGTGACGTTATACAATATGTTTTTGAAGTTTATTGTTACAACTCTTGACGGCAACGGCACACCGCTAGGCTCAATTAATCTGAAGGCATATTTAAAATCATTATGCTCATATGAAGTTACGTTTTCACTCATCAGGATAAATTCATCAGCAACACCAATTGTAGTATTCCAGCCAGCATCCGCCCAGTAATCATCACCCTCATAATAGACATAAATATAATTAGTTCCCTTATCGTAATTGACCGGGAAATTAGCCTCACCATTAGTGAGATTCATTCGATAGATTTTATAGTTAACATAAAGGCTGATTTCACCTGTGCAATTCTTATTTCCGGTTTTGACAAGAATGTTTCCTTTAAAAGTGGTTTCATTATAATTCACTTTTACATTTAATGTTGTCGGATATTTCAATACACTAAAAGAATGGCTTGAAACGGCTTTTGAAAACTTGGCATCACCGTCAAAAACCAGCTTCAGATTATAATCCCCTGCCCTAAGGTTAGGTATGGTAATGTTTGTAGTAGTGTCATTTAAAAATATCAGATAATTATTGCCGTTAATATTTAATATAGCTTCTCCTCTTAAATCATCCGGATTAACTGTGATTTTAACGGTTTGAGTTTCACCTAACATAATGTCCGGCGCTGTGATATTAAATACCGGTTTGTATTTCTTGATTTTTAAAACACCACTGACATTAGTGCTTTTGAAATAGGCGTTTTCCACATAAGATACTGTAATGTTGTATTCACCTTCACCAAAACCTGTTAAAGCTATCCTATTTTCCTGATTATCATATAAGTATATTACCTTTTTTCTTATGCCGTTAATGTATAGCACTGCAGTTGACTTGGAGCCTGCAGGATCTAAATTGACATTGAGATAATAACTTTGATCTATGAAAAACTCAGGAATGGTTAAGTTCATGTATACGCTTCGTTTATTAACAGTGACTTTTGATGTATAGTATGATTTAAAATAATTATCTGACCCATTATATGATACTTCAAGGTTGTAACTTCCAGGATTTAAACCGTGTATTGTATAATTTGCATGACCATTTATGAGTGTAATATTATATACATTACCACTAATAAAAATCAGCACTACACCGTCAGGATTCAGATTATCCTCACCCCTAACACTAACATCAATAATTAAATCATCCATATAACTTAAATTACTGTTTACATTAACATCAATGTTTGTTTTGATTTTTCCCACATCAACCTCAACGATTTTGGAAAAATCATTCAAAACAACAGGAACAAAATACAATCCTTTAACGTGAGTGTCACTGAAAGTATAGGTAAGCTGATTAGCGAAAGTATAATTACCATCATTGATTTTAATATCTGTTTCAGGCACTAAATCCAAATTCAAAGTTGCATGTGTATTAGTTATCCAATTAATTTGAATATCACTTGATTTGCCAATGTTTAAAGCAGAATATTGTGGTGTGATGTTTAAAACCAGCCATGAATTTACCTTCTCATCTAAATTTAAGGCACCTGTGGCATATGGGTTTTCATTTGAGCCCCACCAGTTGTTGTCCAATGATATGATTTCACCGCTGGAGATATAAACATCCTTTGACACTCCTTCAAAAGGAGCATTTCCCAAAAAGAGATTATAAGTTAAATTCAATTCACCTGTACTGTAGATTGTTGGTGAACCTCTACTTGGAATTGAATACACGCCAGTGTTGTTTCTAAAAATGTTGCTATATGCTGTGAAGGTTCCTGCATTATAAATGGCACCATAAATATATTGGAAATTAGCTTTGGAGACAACATTATCCTCAACTATGGATCGGATTAATTTGAAGTTGCCTGTATTATATATTACTCCCCCTCTTGATTCCTGTGAAGAGCGGGAATTGGCAATTAAAGTGTTATCAATTGTCAAATCACCACTGTTGGCAATTACACCACCATATGAAAAATCATCACTCAAAGATTTTAAAAATTCTGAATGATAGATTATTAGTTTTCCGTTGTTGTAGATACTTCCACCATAGGAGAACAATCCTGAAGTGGAATGAGCGATATTTGAGATGAATTTTGAGTCTATTACTGTTAAAGTACCACTGTTACTTATTGCACCACCATAGATGTTTTTATTGTTGTTGCTGTAGTCCAGGACATTGTATTGGAATGTGCAGTTGTCAAGTATGACTTCGCCGCTTCTGATTTCAAGAGCAGATCCGTAAACTGAGTCAGGATAATTAATACCGTAAGATTCAGGAGACTTATATGCATTAACAAAGACCATATTTTTAAAAGTGACCTTAGCATTACCTGTAACTGTAAACAAATAGTTTTTGCATTCACCATCAACAACCGTGTTGTTTCCAATGAAATTTACTGATTTATCAATGATTACTCTTGTGTTTTTATCACCGGCATATGTGTCGCTTGTTAAATAGATATCTGAACCGTTATCTGCATTATCAACTGCCTGACTAATTGATTTAACAGGACTTGTAATGTTACCGGTATTTAAATCATTACCTGCTTGATTATCAATATAAATTGATGAATCATGATTTATATCCTCCAATTCCATCGTATCATTCACTTCAGCACTTACTGCTGAAATGCTTAATAATACTGTGAATATGAGGATTATTAGTATTGTTTTTTTGAAAATCTTTAACACCTCAAAATTTATCGTTAATATTTTAAATTATGTTAAAGATGATATATAAAAATATTGAAAAAAAGAAGTATGATTAGTCAAATTTTTTGACTAATCGAAATTTGAATTTTTACGTTTATATCCCGCAATTATTAAAATCAATGCAGCAATCACATAAAATATTGAAGGTATAAACTCACTTTTGGTTAAATCTTCAATTTCATATGCTTTTTTAGAAACACCTGAAGACCCACCACCAGATTGTGACCCTCCGACTAATGATTGAGTGCCTGCATCAGATGGAGTTGCATCAGTATTGTTAGACACTATATCTGATGAAACAGCAGTTGTAGCCTGTGATGATGAATTACTATATGAGTTGGAATTACCATTATTATGGGAAATTCCATTGTCAGCACCATTATTGTTATTGCTACTGCCTTTATCCTCATTAATTTTTCTATCACCATCACTATGTCCTGTTGGATTATCAATAATTGTTTGAGTATACATTTCACTATTCTGTGAAGATGTACCTGGAATTATTGGATTATAAACCGGTTTGTTGTTATTGCTTACAGGATTAATGCCTGATCCATCAATAACATTTGAAATACCATTATTATTAACAGGAGTAATATAAGAATATTCCTCACCATTGTCCAGATTATTGTTCAGATTTGCAAAGTAATCAAAAGCCCTTATGACCTGATTGTTTTGAAAATTGATATTGTCATGTCTTGACAAATCACCATAACTAAAACCGTCATAGCCGTTTTTTGCATTTTCATTATAAGAGACTAAAAGATTATTCGCCACAGTCGAATCCTTGGAATCCAACAGATACACAGACTTGTAACCGTCACTGAATACAGTATTATTCTGTATACTGTAGGTATGGTCGCCGTCTGTGGACTGGCGGTAACTTACTCCATAAATATTATCGTCAATGTTTACCGGACCGACACTGTGCACTTCAATGATATTGTTTTCAACAGTTGAATTGGAATCCTGGGTTTCCACACCTGCAACCAAAGCCCATTCATGAGTTCCTGCAAGACCTGTAACGTTAATGCAATTATAGGTTATTGACAATTCCGTATTTCCATAGTAGTTTTGAGAGTAAATCCCAATGTTTGGACCGTTGGAAAATGAATACAAATCATTTCTTGTAATGTTCACCTTACTAATTGGTCCTGAAATCTGAATAGGATATGCAGTTCCTGCAGCCAGCCTTCCACCGGTCGTTACAATCGAGATATCATTATTTACTACAGTTAGATTATTTAAATTATAAATATCCATTCCGTATAAATAATTGTCAAGACCAGGATATGTGATAAAATCACTCATATGAATAGAGTTATTAGCTATCAGTGCATTATCACACTTACTGATCAGTAAACCATCTAAAGTAGGATACAATGAATCTTGTCTGTAATTAACCTCTGAAATAATAGTATTGTTTATGAACCTTAATTTATTGCAGTTTTCAACACCTACTGAAAGTACAAAGTCTGAATCCAGGCTAGTGCCATGAGCACCATGATTAACATCCTTTAAAGGCAAGGATGTTGTGATTGTGTTGTTTTCCATTAAAGAATCCTCATAGTTGATTACTTTTATGGCACAATTATAAACATTAATGTCATTGTTGTGGCCTTCAAAGTTGATTTTAGAGTTAGTCAGTCTCAAGTTCCTTGAAGACATCCTGTCGCCAACACCGCAAATCGCATAAGCCTCACAATTATAAGGCACATTATAGTTGATGTCAAGATTATCCAGATATATATTATTAGTATTGAATATTATTACCGCACCATCATTATCGCTTAAATCACAATCCAAATCAAACTTAAGATTTGACATTGAAACATTATCTCTGCAGATATCAAAAACTGTGTTTTTGAAAACCGCTCCATCACCTTTAATAGTGATATTTTGAGCATTGATTGACAACTTACCTAGATTACTGAAAGTGCCCTCAAAGACAAAGACCTTATTGTCATAATCATCTTCCAGATTACTGTCTTTGAAATATGTGGCGATATTTTCAGGAGTAATATAGATTGTCCTGTTTTGATTTACATCCGGTTCATCAGGCACATCGGGAATATGTGGAACTTCAAGAACAGAATCACTGACATTGATGTCTGCCTGAGAATCATCTGAAATATCCTCAAGAGCCAGATTATCAACACTGATACTCTCTTGAGAATCATCAGCCACACCAATATCGCTTGCATGAACCGCAGATAATGCCAACAATAACACCAATCCTAAGATCAATTTCTTCCAGATTTCCAAATCACCTCCTAAACTTTTAAATGATTAAATAAACATAATAATATTAAAATAATAGAGGAGTAAAATCCTCTATTTAAATTTTATAGTCTTTTTCACATTGTCTTTACCGTAAATCACTTGGTACGTGTACTTTTTACCTGCTTTAAGTTTTTTATATATGCTGTTTTTAATGGTAAATGTCACAACACCTTTACTGTTGGTTTTAGCCTTGAAGGTTTTCTTGTTGAACTTCAAGGTTATGACCTTGTTTTTCAGATACTTTTTGTTAACTTTACTTAAAGTAACTTTGATTTTAACAGTCTTTGCTGACTTTTTAGCATTGATGTTTTTGGCATTTACAATGCTTTTAACAGTCACAGTGTTTTTGGTTACTTTACCATTGTATGATGCTTTTATTGTGTATTTTCCAGGTTTAACAGCTATCTTAAAGCTTGCAATTCCTTTGCTGTCTGTTTTGACATTATAGTTTACACCATTGAAGCTAATTGTCAGAGTTTTGCCTGCCAGTGGCGCACTGTTTTGAGTCAGCTTAACCTTGTAGTATGAATTGCTAGTGTATAAAACTGTGATGTCGCTTCCTTTTAAAACAGGATTTGGAGCAGGCTTAACTGTGAAGCTGACAACACCACTGGTTTTATTAAACCTCAAATCACCACTATATGTAACATTAACATTATAACTGCCTGCCGGCAGATTAGGAATAACTTTAACTACAACCCCATCTGCAATTTCCTCATCATATGCAACTCCATTAACGGCAAATGAAACCCTGCCTGTTGCCTGGCCATCCAATTTGATAGTGATGACAGTATCTTTACCTTGAGTGCTACTTGATACTTTAACATCCAAAGAAGGATTTTTCAAAGTACTCTTAGATAAGGCAAACACTTTATTATCCTCAGAAGTTACATAGATAACACCATTCTTATCCATAACCGGAGAGCCTGTGATTTTAGATCCTAAATCTGATTTCCATAAAACATTACCTTCTGATGTGATTTCATAAAAGAGATTATCACAGCCAAAGTATAAAGTAGTATTTAAACCAATTAAAACACCAGAAGTAATGTTTAAATTGGAAACCAGATATTCCTTACCATTATTTGATAAATCATACTTGTAAAGGTTGCCTTTGGAATTGGCAGCATATAAAAACTCAGAATCTGAAAACAATTGATTGCCGGCACCACCAGTTATCCTGGTTTTCCACAATTGAGTGCCCTGAGGATTATATGCAACAATCACATCACCTAAAACAGCATAAATACTATCATCCTCACCAACCACCGGTCGGACATTTTTAAAATCACCAGTGATAATGGAATTTGACCTTAATGTTTTGGCATCAATTATTCTAAGCCTGCCCTCACTTAAAACAACAATAACATTTTCGTTTAATGTTGGTGAAGCCAAAGGAGCATATTTGCCAAGATCAATCAAGACCGGATTTCCTCCACCTTCCCATAACTTATACGGAATTTTAACAAGATTATAAGTTCCTGTTTTTGTTTGATATTCACTTACAATGTAAATATTGGCACTGGAATCAATTACCGGAGCATAGACACTTGATCCCTGATACAGGTTAGAAGAGCCATACTTTTCACCGCTACTTTGGTTAATGAAATACAATGTATCCCCGGATTTAGGTGCAATTACCACATCACGACCAATACATGTTCCTGAAAAACTGCTTTCACGAGTATCCGGAACAAATACATAATTCAACACACCATCTGGAGTGAATGAATAAATATTATCCTTAGTTGCAATGTAAATGTTGCCATTACTGTCAATAGTCAAGTCCCCTGCAATTTCCCCATCAATTTGAACAGTAAATAACATTTCACCATTAGTTTGTGATTCATAAATTGTCTGATGAGTATTTTGTGTGTTTGCTCCATTGTTTGTCCATTGAGGAGACTGATATTCACAAACCTTAAACTCAGTTGTATTGGAAACTGTAAAGTAATTATTTCCATTATAAGTTGCAGTAATAGTGTATTCTGCGATTTCCAAATCTTCCATGACATATTCAATATTGCCGGAAATAGGTATTGTGATTGTATCCTCACCTATTGTGAAAGTACCTGTTGTTTTTGCTGGAACAATGATTTTGATAACAGCGTCTTGACCAATCATAATATCACTAGCACTAATGGAAAATGTTAAATTGCTTTTAGCAATTGTAAAAACAGATCCCACTGTTTTATTGAAGTATGTATCATCACCAGTATAGAAAACAGTGATGTTTTTATTAACTCCCGCATCTAAATTAGCTATTGTGATTTGGGCTCTACCATTATTGACACTTGAAGTGTTTGATATGCCATCAACAGTTACAGTAACATTACCAGTTGCATTATCATTTAAATAAACATCAATGACTGCTATTTTACCGTAGGTAATGTCATTTGCTTTAATGTTCATTGTAGCTTCAATATTGTCAACTTCTATTTTAACAGAATCACTGCTTTCAAGATATTTATCATCACCACAGTAAATGGCTTTTATAATATAGTCTCCACGAATAATGTTTTTAATTGTGTAATTTGCTTTTGATTGTGATAATGTTAATGTTTCAAGTTTACTGTTAATGTAAAGTGAGATATTTCCTGTTGCATCAGCATTTGTTGTAATTATAATGATTAAGTCTTTGTCAACTTCAACTTCACTTAAATTTACTTTAACAAATGAAACATACTTATTGACAATAACATCAGTAGTTTTTACTTGTGAAGAATACTTCTGATTGCCTTCATAATTGACAATGACATTGTAATTATCTGCACTTAAATTACTGAAAACAAATTCAATAATTGGCTTTGAAATTTCTTTAACTTGAGTGATATTTCCAACATTTACAGTTAGATTACCTCCTGCATCACGAGGAACACTAACTTGGACAACTAAATCCTCTCCAATCTTAATATCCGATGTTTTGATGTTAATATTTGGATTGGATTTTAAAAATTCAAAGTTAAGTGATGTTAAGACATTATTATAACTCGCAGTTAAAGTTGCATTCTCAAAACCGGTTAAAGTAAATATAATCTTTGAATTTAATGGAGTAGCGTTTAAGTTTGTTATTCCATTAATTGAATTTAGATTTAAATTGATTTTTGGCAAATTCAAATATTTGGAGTCATTCAAGTAAAAATTAAATTCCACATTTGCAAACTGATTATTTTCCAGCTGTTTTTTATCAACGATTGTTTTTAATACCAACCAGTTAGTAATGATTAGATTATTTGGTTTGACTTGATTTTCCAAAGTGTTGCCCCACCAGTTATAATCCAAAACGTAATTAGAACTGCCTTGGATAACTTCAGTATTGTTTAACAAGATTGAATCCTGAATGCTTGCAAAACCATTATTCCTGACAATTATATTATTGTTTGTAAAAATTGACTTGGAAATAAATATTGAATCGCCTTCAATAAGTACAGATACGTTATTATCATTGAAAATACAATTTTGAACTGATAAAGTGGAATTAATCTCTTTAATGAAAGTATCACAACTTAAATTACTGATTTTTAGATTTTTCAATGTGAAATCATTGTTGGTGATAAATGAAGTGGCACCAGTTAATGTTGCATCATTTTCACCTTTCAAAGTCAAATCATAATTTACAACTAAACCAGATTCACTGTATTCCCCATCCAACAATATTATATTCTTACAGTTTACCGCTAATTCCAATGCGTTTTTAATTGATTTAACTGGAGTATTTCTGGTTAATCCATTGTTATTGTCGCTACCTTTATTTTGTGAGACAAAAATATACTCACGAGTACTTGTTATTGTAACTTCATTGGATTTGCAATTAGAGATAGTTGGGATGACATAGACTCGACAAATATCCAAATCACCAAAATCAACCGTGAATTTAGTTGAATTAACAGTTTTTACATACTCATCATTAACATAAACATCATATAATGTATTTTTTAAAATATCTGAATCATAATAACCTGGATTAGATAATTTAGCAGTGACCTGTAATGTAGCCTGATCATTACTCTGACTAAGAGTTTTCAAAGTTAAAGCAGAAAATTCAATAGAATTACCAATATAAGTATTATTAGCAATAGTACAAATTGTACCAACTACACGAACATTTAAAACATCCCCTACACGAGTATGATTAATGAAAGTATTATTCACAATAATAACATCTGGAGAACCATAACTACCTGCTTCAATAGCACAAATTGCAGTACCAATAGACGCAGAATTCGCAACAAATACTGTGTTTCTAACTTCAAGTGAACCTTCATCCATCAAAGATATAGCACCACCACGACCAGTACCATCAGTTGAGAGCTCATCTAATGACCAGCAATTGTTATTATTGTCTTTAAATAAACATCCTTCAACATAGATTCTAGGAATTCCACTATACTTACATGCGCCAATTGCACCACCACCATTATTAGTAGTGCAGTTATTGCCTTCAAATGTGGTATTGTAAATATTTACAATATTATAAACATATAATGCTCCACCATTCCATCCAGCAACATTATCAGTGAAATTACTGTTATAAATATTGGTAACCCCTGCACCATAAGTAGTTATACCTCCAGCCCATGCAGCAGAACGATTCTTGTAAAACTTAGTGTTATACATCGTAAGAGTACCCCAATTCATACCACATGTTGAATGCTCATTACCATAGTTATTGTAGAAATAACAATCACGCACTATCATCTCCTGACCCTCAGAAACCATAATACATGCTTTAGGAATCTTATTGTTTACAAAAGAACAATTTTCTAAAACTGCTTCACCCTTTTTAAGATGAACAACTGAACCTGCACCAACCATTGTATCAATAGTATCAAATGTGCAGCCTTTAATTAAAGTAGTACCACCACTACATAACTGCATTACAATACTATCCGGTTGTTTAAAAGTATGAATCCATTTAAAAGTAATGTTTTCTAAAATAATATCAATAGCAGTTCCTTCAGCAAGAATTGGAATGTATGTTATGTATCTACTGTTGCTTTCATGATATACTCCTCCATCAGGACTGCCATCTCCAATATATGATCCATTACTTCCAATAATTTTTACATTATTGTTAATTTTTATTTGATAATTGGAATCCTTAGGATTTGTTGGATAATAATTTGTATTTTCCTTCAATCTTAAAGTATAATCCTTATCTGATAAAGAACAATAATACTGCAATTCATCCCAATTATTAACTATGATTTCATTAGATTCACTGCTTTTCAAGCCATTTTGACTGTTAGAACTTTCTAAGATATTACTGGGATTAACATCATTATGAATTTCTAAATTCGGTTCAATATTGGATGTTTCTTCACAAATTGTTGAATTATTACTAATGTCTTCTGCCGATGCATATGAAACACTAAAGATTAGAACTGACAACAATCCTAAGAATACTAATTTTTTATTCATGTTCCACCATCCAAAAATATAATAAAAAGAGAAAAAAATATTTTTTCTCTTTATTTTACTTTAATTGTCTTTTTAACCACATCTTTCATGTAAGTAACTGTATAAATATATTTTTTACCTTTTTTGAGTTTATTTAGAATGGATTTATTGAGTTTAAAAGTTACAACTCCTTTTTTGTTGGTTTTAGCAGTGAATTTCTTACCATTAATTTTCAAAGTGATTTTTTTGCCTTTCAAGTATTTTCCATTAACTTTTTTCAGGGAAACTTTAATCTTGAATGATTTTACAGACTTTTTAACATTAACATTCTTTGCATTGATAATGTTATTTACTGTCAATTTCTTGGTTATTTTGATATTAACATAGTTTACACTGACTTTATAACTTTTAGGAGGTAAATTTATTTTAACTAATGCATAACCGTTTTTATCAGTTTTTACATTGAATTTATTAACTCCAATAGTTATTGTTACATATTTTCCAGATAATACTTTGCCATTTTGGGTTAAACGAACTTTATAATAAGAATTGCTAGTGTAGAGAACTGCCATATTGGATGCAGTTAATGTTGGAGTGGAAACTGAAGTTGTTTCACTAAAACCAGCGTATTTCTCATCACCATCATAACTCACAATGACACTATGGCTGCCTAAACTTAATTGAGCAATATTTATTTCTGCTTTTCCTTTGTATAAAAACACATTATAACTTTTTCCATCAACAATAACTGTTACTCTACCACTAGCATCATTTGCCACTGATACAGAAATTACTGAATTTTTTGAGTAATCCAAACTAACAACACACTTAGGCACTATTACTGATTTAAAATTATTATTAAATCTTAAATCACCAGAATAATTAACATTAATGCTATTAATATCTAAAATAGAAGAAATTATAGTACATGTCCCATCTTTTACGATACCTGAATAGGTGGCTTTGTCAATTGTTACATTAACATATCCAGTTGCATCACTATCTAAAGTTATTATAACTTGATTACCATTGACTTCAACTGCAATATCCGCATTCTTTAAATCGCCTTGCGTAATGGAATATAACTTATTATCATTGGAAGTTAGATAAATAACTCCATTTTTATCCATTATCATGTTGTTAATACTGGTATTTAAACTGGATTTCCATAAAATATCACTATGAGAGGATAATCTATAAAATACATTGCTAGAAGCAAATAATAAATCACCCGCATTAGTGATTAAAATGTCAGATGTTACTTTTAAACTTGAGAATAAAGTTTCTTTACCTGTGATTAAATCATAACGATATAATTCGCCTTTTGAATTAACGTGATATAATCCATTATCTGAATCTAAGATTAATTTATCACCAGCACCACCAGTTACTTTAGTTTTCCATAACTGAGTGCCTTGAATATCATAGGCCACAATGGCATCCCCTAAAACCAGATAAATAATGTTTTCACAAATTACCGATTTTACAGGTGCAAAATTACCGGTCATTATAAATTTAGTTGATAATGTCTTAGTATCCAATCCTCTAATTCTTCCTTCACTTAAAACAATGATAATATCATCACTTACAACAGGAGAAGTTAATGGTTTATAATTTCCTAAATCAATTAAAGTGATTTGTCCTCCATTTTCCCAAGCTCGATATGGGATTTTAACCAGTTTATAACTTCCAGAGGAATATTGGTATTCACTGGCAATGTATAAATTAAAATTGGAATCTAATGAAGGTGCAAATAGACTTGAACCTTGATATAGATTAGAAGATCCGTATTTATTACCTGAACTTTGGTTGATGAAGTATAATGTATCTCCACTTCTTGGAGAAACAATTACATCACGACCAATGATGATTCCTGAAAAGTTACCAAGATAGTCACTAGATTCAAAAGTCCATATTAAAGAACCATCATTTTTGAAAGAATAGATTCCATTTGAAGTTGAAACAATAATATTTCCATCACTGTCAACAGCCAAATTATTAACAGTTGAATTTAATATGTTTAGATAATTTATTTCACCGTTAACATTAGTGTCATATCTTGTTGTTTCATCATCTCCTCTCCATTGTGGCAGTGCATATTCTAAAACACTGAATTCTGTTGAATTATAAACTGTAAAGTAATTATTACCATTATAAATTGCAGTAATTAGATAATCATCGATTTGCAAATCTGGAATAATATATGTTATATCTCCAGATAGTGGGATGTTAATGATGTCCTCACCTATTGTGAAAGTTCCTGTTGTTTTTGGCGGAACTTTAATCCTTATAACAGCATCCTGACCAATCATAATATCACTGGAAGTGATAGTAAATGTTAAGTTAGCTTTTTTAATGGTGAAATTACTTGTTTCTGTTTTGTTGAAGTAAGTATCATCACCTGTGTAGAATATTGAAACATTTTTAAATCCTGCATCAATACCCAAAAGAGTAATATTTGCTCTACCATTTAAAACACTGGATGAATTGGTAATGCCATCAACAGTAACGCTAACATTTCCTGTTGCATTGTCATTTAAAAATACTTGGACAATGACTTTTTCGCCATAAGTAATGTCTTCAATTATATTGGACAATGTTGCATCAATATTGTCAACTTCAATAAACTTATAATCACTGCTTTTTAGGTATTTATCATCCCCATTGTAGATTGCAGTTATTCTATAGTCTCCACGAGTAATGTTTTTAATGGTATAATTTGCTTTAGCATCTGTTAATGTTAATGTTTCTAGCTTGTTGTTAATGTAAAGTGAAACATTACCTGTTGCATCACCTGGAGCTGTGATAGTTAATATTAAATCCTCATCAACATTGATTGTGCTTAAATTTAGATTAGTGAAAGATTCGTATTTGGAAACTGAAACTTTTCCTGTAATTTCTTTTGATAAATACTTATCATCGCCAAAATAATTTAAAACAAGATTATATTCGTCTGCTTTTAAATTAGTGAAATTGAAAATAACATTATTAGAATCGATAATTTTAAATTGAGATTGATTTGAAACATCAACAGTTAAATTACCAGCTATATCCTTTGGAAGTGATATTTTAACTATTAAATCATCACCTACCATAATATCATCATAATTTATTTTAATATTAGGATTGGATTTGATAAATTTAAAACTGACATGAGTTTCAATGTTATTGTACTTAGCTATTAACTCCCCATCCCCTAAAGCAGTTAACTTAAAAGCAATTTTAGAGTTAGAAGATGTTGAATTAACTGAACTACCATTAATGCTTGTTAATACTATATTAATATTTCTTAAATTAGTATATTTACTAATTTGATTATTATTTAAGTAAAAAGCAAAATTAACATTAGTTATTTGATTTATTTCTAACTCATTAATATCTGCTGTTGCATTTAGGACTAACCAATTATTAATTCCATTGAATGGTTTTGTTTGGAAATTTTCTAAAGTATTACCCCACCAATTATAATCCATATCATACGCTCCAACAATTAAATTGGAATTATTAAGTAAAATTGAATTTTCAACTGATGTGAATGTGTTATTTAATATAAGTCCATCGTTATTTATAATAATTGAATCAGTGATTGTTACATAATCCCCTTTGATTAAATTAACAACATTATTATTTGTGATAATGACATTACTAATTGATAAATTACCACAAATATGTGTTATGAAATTATTTGAGTTTAAATTATTAATAGCTAGATTTTTTAAATTAAACTGATTAGATGATATGGTAAATGAAGTAGCACCTGTTAATGTTGCATCATTCTCACCTTTCAATGTTAAATCATAATTTATAGTTAAATCAGATTCACCATATTCACCATCTAACAGAATTATATTTTTACAGTTCACTGCTAGTTCTAATGCTTTTTTAATTGATTTTACTGGAGCATTTCTACTTAAACCATTGTTATTATCATTACCATTATTTTGTGAGACAAAAACGTACTCACGAGTACTTGTTATTGTAACTTCATTAGATTTACGATTAGAAATCGTTGGAACGACATACACTTGACAGACGTCCAAATCACCAAAATCAACCGTGAATTTAGTTGAATTAACCGTCTTTACATATTCATCATTAACATAAACATCATATAAAGTATTTTTTAAAATATCCGAATCATAATAACTTGGATTAGATAATTTAGCAGTGACTTGAAGTGTCGCTTGCTCATTGCCCTGACTGAGAGTTTTCAAAGTTAAAGCAGAAAATTCAATACTATTACCAAAATAATAATTGTCTGAAATATTACAAATAGTACCAACTACACGAACATTTAAAACATCACCCACGCGAGTATGATTAATAAAAGTGTTATTAACAATGATTACATCTGGATAACCATACTGATTATCTCCAACAACACAAATAGCAGTACCAATAGATGCTGCATTTGCAATAAAAACTGTATCGTGGACTTCAAGTGAACCTTCATCCATCAATGAAATAGCACCGCCACGACCAGTACCATCAGTAGATAACTCATCTAATCCCCAACAATTATTAGCATTACTCTCAAACAAACATCCCTCAATATAAATATGTGGAGCGGAATTATATTTACAAGCACCAATAGCTCCACCACCATTATTGGTAGTACAATTATTGCCAATGAAAGTAGTGTTGTAAAGGTTTAAATTCCCATAAGTATATAATGCTCCACCATTCCATCCGGCAACATTATCAATAAATGTTGAATCATAAATGTTTGCAACCGCATAAAAGTGAGTGTGAATAGCACCTGCCCAAACAGAAGCCCTATTTTTATAAAAAGTAGTATTATAAACAGTTAACACTGCACAATTATTAATACAACCTGGCTCTGTTCTTGCATAATTATTTTCAAAATAACAATCTTTAACTACCATACGAGCATTATCAAAACTATTTTTATTATAAACACTCACACAACCAAAATCCGTTGTACAATTGATAAAACTACAATTTTCTAAAAGAGCATCACCTTTTTCAAGATATACAATACATGAATGACCTAAATTTGTATTAATATCTTCAAAAATACAATTTTTAATTAAATACTCGCCATCACCACCCATCTGGAGAAATACTGCATCTGGATTATATAATGTGCAAATCCATTTAAAAGTAATATTTTCCAATGTTAAATCCATTTGATTACCATAAGGTACAATTATTGGAGTATATGGAATATAGGTTCCTGAAATCAAACTAGACCCATTATAAACAAGATGGTGATTTGGAGCACTATCACCAATATACGAACCATTACTTCCAATAATCTTAACATTATTATTAATTTTTATCTGTTGATTTGGATCATTGACCCGTGGATAAAAATTTGTATTTTCCTTTAGTCTTAAAGTATAATCTTTATCTGATAAAGAACAATAATACTGAAGTTCATCCCAATTATTTACAATTATCTCTTCAGATTCCTCAGTTTGTATTAATTCAGAAGATAATGAATTTTCAAGCTTTTCATTTTCACAAGAATTTACTTCATCATTTATTTCAAGTGATGAATCTTCTTGAATTGATGTTATATTTGTATCTTCAACTGCAGATACAATATTAATTCCAAAAATGAATAGAATTAATAATATTATGATAAATGATTTTTTATAATTCATTTTAAATCATCTCCTAAGCATGATGAAAAAATAGAGAATTTAATCTCTATTTTTTAACTGTAATTTTTTTGCTTGAAGTTTCTTTTAAATAAGTTACTTTGTAGGTGTATTTTTTTCCAACTTTCAATTTTTTAATGACCTTATTTTTAATTGTGAATGTTGCTACTCCTTTTTTATTTGTCTTTGCTTTGTATGTTTTTCCATTGAATTTTAATGAGACTTGTTTTCCTTTTAAGTATTTGTTATCTACTTTTTTTAAAGTGACTTTAATTTTAAGTTTTTTAGCAGTTTTTTTAACATTTAAATTTTTAGCAACAACAATACTTTTAACAGTAATCTTATTTTTAATTATTACACCAAGATAATTTGCAGAAATAGTATATGCTTTGGATTTTGGAGGTAAGTTAATTTTTACACTTGCATAACCATTATTATCCGTTTTAACAATTTTTATTCCACCATTAACATTAATTGTAACAGTTTTACCAGTGATTGGTTTTCCCCCACGAGTAACTTTTACAATATACATTTTACTACTAGTGTATTGTATTGATACATCCTGTGCAGATAAAATAGGTTTTGGAATAAGAAATGATTCATTTATCATGCTAGGATAGAATTTACAGTTTCCTGAATAATAAATAATTGCTTCATAGCTACCTGAAGGTAAATCATCAATATTAATACTAACTTTACCATCAACTAATGTTTGAGTATAATTTTTTCCATTAACATTTACTGTTAAATTACCCTCTACATCAGTTGGTAAATTAAATATAAAACTTCCAACACTATTGCCTGATGGAGGTGTGAAAATTAAATTATTCTCCAAATTAACTTCAAATTTCTCAGCGGTTATAATTCTTTCAACTGATTGATTAACATACTTATTATCATTAGAATAAATTATTTTAATAAGATTTTTGCCTTCTACAAATCCATCAATTAAAATTTCAGTTGTATTTGAAACATCAATTGTGAAATTTTTTTCACCTAAAAATATTGTAATAATTCCTGTTGCATCATAAGGCATTTCAAAACTAATTTTATTAACTCCAACTTTAGCATCAGATGGAATAATTGGTATAAAATCATAATCTAATACTTTAGATACAATCAACATAGATGAACCTAAACCATGAACTGTATTCTCATTATTGTATAAAACAATTTGAATAGGATATATTCCTTCAGTTAAAATATCTTTGATAGTATAAACAAACAAATCAGTATTATCCACTTTTATTTTATCATAAGTTTTATTATTAACTGTAATATTAAGAAATCCTGATACTAGTTTGTTGAATTTGAGAATGACATTTTGATTATCACCATAATAAATATTTACAGGTTCAGTTTGAATATCAACAGTGTTGAAGTTTAATTTAATCTTTTGGTAATCTAATTGGAAAACGATTATGTCATTTAATGAATTGCTAGTATAATTGGCTTTAAAACTACCATTTATTAAAGTAACTGTTGATTGGATTCTTCCCGTAGTTGATGTTATGGTTACTGTCATTGGTGGGAAATTTTCCATTCCTTCACTACTATTAGTACCATTCCAAGTCAACCTACCAACAATCTCATACTGATTATCACCTAAATAATTTTCATAAACAGAGAATATTGCATATTTAATTATTGGAATATCCCTCTTTACATAATTACCATCAATAAATGTTCCAATATTTCGAACATATTCAGCTATTTTATTTTCACCAAACCATACACCATTTATAGAAATATTCTTATTATTGTTCATGGTTTGTGTTAAGTAAGACACTTTTGAATTTAGAAAAATGCAATTCTCAAAATAAACAAATTTAGACCCATCCAAACTATTTCGAAATAACTGATTTTCAAAATCTCTAATAATACAATTAATAAACCGTGAATTGAACTCTTTACTGCCATATAATTTTGTACATGATGTTGCTTTGAACGTGCAATTGATGTATGTTCCATAATCTGCTGTTCCTATAAATGGAGTGAATTGGCCTCCCTCAGCAGTAACTGACGAATTAAAAATGATATTTTTCATTGTGAAATTAGAAGTAGGAGATTGTAGTGAAAATGCTTGTTGATCCCACCAATTATCTTTTTCATTTCTAATAATCACATCACCATTAATTCCATTAATAAATAAATTACTTGTATTGAATTTTAATAAAGAACCTAAATAATAAGTTCCATTAAATATATTAATTGTTGCTTTATTTTCACCATTTACATTTTTGCATGCTAAATCTAATGTAGCATATGGATTATTATATGATCCATTTCCACCATCACTTGTTTTATTCATACCAACATATATTTCGATTGAATCATTACAATCTAATACCTCTTCTTCTTGAGAATTTTTTTCATCAAATAATGAATCATCATATTTGTCATCAACAACTATTTGTTGTTGATTTATAATGTTTTCAGAACTAATATTGTTTGTAATATTATCATTTGCAAAAACTAAACTACAAGATATAATTACATAAAATATTAAAAATATTATTAATAAAGACTTAATTTTCATTTTAATCAATAGATAATAAGTAATAAATCAAACCTCCTTAACAAGAATCATATTATTATTTAACAAATTAAAAAAAAATAATAGAGAGTTAATCTCTCTATTTAACAACAATATTTACTTTTTTACTTATGGATTTAAAGTAGTTATTTCCACCAAATTTAATTGTAGCTGTGTTTTTACCTTTTTTAGTTAATTTTGTTATTTTAAAGGTTGCTTTACCTTTTGCATTTGTTGTTGCTTTGTAGGTTTTGCCTTTAACTTTTAAGGTAACTTTAGCTTTTTTAATTGTTTTTCCTTTGTTGTCTTTTAAAACAATACTGTATTTTTTGGTTTTTGTTTTTGCTTTAAAAGTGGCTTTTTTAGCAGTTATTTTTGGTTTTGCTTTGTTTACCACTACTTTTGCAGTGTTTGATGATTTAGTGTTGATGCCATCTCCTGCATAAGTGAATGTTGCTGTGTAAGTTTTTGGAGTTAATTTTGAAACATCAACTGAAACTTGTCCTTTAGCATTGGTAGTTAAAGTTTTAGAAATTGTTCCAACTTTAACTGTTACTTTTTGGTTTGCTAATGCTTTACCATTAGCAGTTAAACTAACAACTAAATTTTTAGCAACATTATAAGTGGTAGTTACAGTAGTAGCCTTTATTAAAGAATCAATTTTGTTTATAACTACATTTGCAGTAGTGCTAGATTTAAGATATAAATCATCACCAGCAAAAGCAATATTTGCAACATAAGTATTAGGTGCTAAAGTAGAAACATCAATACTAACTTGACCACTAGCATTAGTAGTTAAATTATTATTGATAGTGCCAACAACAACATTAACAGTTTTATTAACTAAAACTTCACCATTAGAAGTTAAAGTAACAACTAACTCTTTAGCAACATTATACATAGTAGTCACATCAGTTGTTGTGAGAGTTGTTTCTTTTACAGCAGCCACCTTAATGATTTTTGTGTTAGGTTCATATTTATCATTACCTGAATATGTAATGTTAATTATGTTTTCACCTAGGCTAAATCCAGTAATATTAACATTGGTAGTGTTTCCATTGACTGTTTCAGTAAATTTATTAGTATTACCAATAGAAATAATAACTTGGCCTTCTGCATCATTTGGTAAAGAAATAGTTATTTCTTTAATATCTCCAACTTTAACATCAGTAATTTCACTAATATTAAAAGTATAATCTTTTACTTTAGATATTGTTATTGTAGTTGTGTTAAATCCATAAATATGATTTGTTTTATCAATAAATGTTACATTTACTTCATGATTTCCAATAGTTAATTCCTCAGTAATAGGGACAGTGATTGAATTAGAATCATTAACTTCAGCAGAATATTTTTTACCATTAACATTAACTGTAACAGTACCATTAATAAGTTGTGGGAAAGTTATAGTGATATTTTGTTTATCCCCAAAGCTAATAGTTGGAGCATCTAAACCTAAATCTAAGTTAGTAAATGTTAAATTAATTTCTTCAGAATCTAATTTAGCAGTGATTTTATGTTCAGAAGAACTACTGGTATAATTAGCTTTGAAAATACCATTTGTTAATGTAGCATTTTGTATTTCTCCGGTAGTTGATGTTAAAGTTACTGTCATTGGTGGGAAGTTTTCCATACCTTCGCTACTATTAGTACCATTCCAAGTCAATCTACCAACAATCTCATACTGATTACCATCTAAATAATTTTCAGAAACTGTAAATATTGCATATTTTTCTAGGCAGGTAGTATCCATGTTAGGAAGTGTATTTGTACCTAACCAAATTCCATTAACAGTTATTTTTCCATCATCACTTATGAACTTAGTGGAATCTGAAAAAGTTGAATTTACCAATATGCAATTTTCAAAATTACATAATCCTGCTGTACCTTTTGAACTAGTAAATAACTTATCTTTAGCATTAACGAAAATACAACCAACATAATTAATATTATATTCATTTCTAACTAATCCAACATACTTATTTTTAAATGTAAAAGTACAGTTATTAACACTAATAATGCTATTTGTTAATGATACAGCCTTATTGGTGTTTCTATCAAACCCATATACAACATCCCATTTAACACAAGAAATATTAAAAATAATATTATTTATAGTCAAATTTGAACCAGTATTAATATGAAAAGTTCTAGAGGGTCTATCGTCAGCAGATAAAATGACATTATCTCCCAATCCATTAACTGTTAAATTAATATCTGTAAACGCAAAATCAGGGTCTGAACTAGTAGCTTTTATTTTACATGGAATTTGATATTCCCCATCAGCAATATTAATTATTGCATTTTTAGCAGAGTTATTAATAATTTTATCATGCGCATCTTGAAGATTAGAAAATGGATTTTCTTTAGATCCATCACCACTTGAAGAAACATTCTGATTTACCCAGACTTCAGTTGTATTAGAATCAGATTCTAATATTTGTGACTCATCAGACATAGAAACTTCAGAATCAATATTAGATTCAGAAATATCATCCAAAACAACATCAGTCTCAGCATTTAATAAGTCACTAGACTCATTTAAATCAACATTAGTAGCTGAAATCACATTAATTGATAAAAAAATTGAAACAATTAATAATAAAGTAATTAAATATTTATGTTTCATTTAGATCACTTATGAATTAAATTTAAGAATTTTTTCTTTTCATAATTTTTTAATTTGTTTATAATATGATTTCAGCATTGTTAAGGATGAACTGGACAGTTTGTACAATTACAACCATGATTACCAGAAATTGTTACATCACTGACATGAAGAACTGCATTATCCCCAATATAATTAGTTGAAGTTAAACAATTATTAGTAACATAAGTAGTAGGTTCTGAGCTTTGTATATACACTGCATAATCTCCATTAATTAGGTTAACACAATTATTTGTAATGTTAAATATAGGATTTCTAAGACCCCATTGTGAGAAACTAATTCCATAAGCATTAGAACCATTAACATATCCTTGCTTATTGTATACTTTTATTTTGTTTCCAGCAATATATCCATAATCGTCTTGAAGTTCCATACCAGTAACTAATGACCATTGATGGAAACCAGCATTACCTTCAACATAAATTGTATTATTTAAAATAGTTAAATTAGTAACTCCACCATAATTTTGTGAATATATACCAGCATTAGGTCCATTATTTTTTGTATTAATATCATTATTCATGATTGTAATACTATGACCTCCAGTTGACTGGATACCATATGCAGTACTAGTACCATTGTTAGTACCATTTATAATTGTTCCACCCATACTTCTTAATTTGATAGTATTATTGTCAATCTTTAAATTGTCACATCTGTAAACATCAATTGCATATAAGTAGTTTGCACTACCTACTTGAGTTACATTATCAATTTCAGTTACATTATTGTGACCAATGTATGCATTTTCAGAGTCCAATACAATTACAGAATCCAAAGTAGGATAACCTCCACTAAAGCAGGTTACATTTACTTTGATATCATTATATGATAAATTAAATCCATTTGAATTTTCAATTCCTACAGCAGCAACTCTGTCCCAATCCATAGGAGTATCACCATCATAATATTTTACATCTTTTAAAGGTAAATATGCAGTTATTTTATTGCCTGTAATCAATGCATTTTGACTGTTTTTAACTCTAACTACATAATTTATTACATTAGCATTTGTATAATTACAAGTATAAGTTATTGTATTGTTTACTATTTTTGCATTTGCATCACCATCAACATTGATAGCTACAAATTCTGTACTATTAGGAGCATTTAACTCCATTATCACATTATTTACTCCAACATCTCCTGCAGAAATATCAATGACATGACTTAGAGTAGTTGTTGCAGTTGTTGTAAATGTACCGCCAGTTAAAGTTATATTTCCTACAGTTAAATCAAAACCAACATCTTGAAATGTAGCATTAGTTGCATCAATATCCATAGCATCATCAATAATAAAATAATCAAAATTTAATGAATTAAAGTTTCCATTGAATTTCAAATCAACACCATTAACAAGTAAATCCCCAGTATAATCATCAAAATAATTCTCATAGTCATAATCATTTACTTGAATTGTGATTGTATGATTTCTTGTAGGTTCTTCAACAATTTTACTACCATCATTTATTTGAGTATCATCAACACTATCATCAGTTTCCACATCCTCAGATCCAGAAACATCATCACTTTCTACATCGTCTACAGATTCCACTATATCATCAGTGATGATATTAGTATCATCTGGTACAGTTATGTTATCTACATCTGTTGCACTAGCTGCACTAACGCAACAAATCATAACAACCATCAATAGAAATATACTTAAATATTTTCTTGACATTATTTAACCTCCATAATGGATTTTTTAAATACAAATTTTTTTCTAAAAATTTGCAAAAAATATCATTTTATCCAAAAAGAAGCCAAATCCACTCTTTAAATTCTGAGAGATTATATCAATCTATCAGATTTTTAAGCTTAAATTTAACTCCACTTGAATTAAATGAAATTAGCTTTAAGCAGTTATTTTTTACTAAAATAAACTTAAATGAACTTAAAGCACTAATTAGTACAGATTACTTTAACATCCATACTATATAATATAATTATATCTAATTATTAATATATACTTTCCCATTACTCAATCATGCTTGATTTTATTAAAATTTGCAAAATCATCAAAACCCAATAAATTTCTTGCAAAAAGGATAACAAAAATTTTTAAAACATCTTAAAGAAATTATAAGTTCAAAAAATTCTTAACTACTTATTTAAAGGTTAAACAATTCAAATAAGCTAATTTAAATGCCATTTTAAAAAATCAAGTTCACTGGTATTGCACAATAATTCTAAAAAAATAATTGGATTATCCACTCGTTTAACACAACTTAGATTGGAATATTTTTTTCAATTAACTAAAATCAACTAAAGACGCTAAATCCACTAGTTTAAAGATAAAATCACCCAATTAACAACCTTTCCAATTTTTTAAGCCATTCTTTAAAATCAGCCAGAAATCACCCTAAAAAAATCAAGGTAACCAAAAGGTTACAATCACCTAAATCAGCAAAAACAACCTAAAACACAAAACCATTCAAATCAGCAAAAACTCTTTAAAGTAAAATAAAAAACATGAACTTAAAACATGAATTTGAAAGTTTAAAGCAAAAATCAAAAAGTAATTATTATTGGTAAAATCTGAGAGATTGATATAATCTCTCAGATACAACCTTTTTCAATCAAGTGATTGAATGAAGATTTTTTTGGAAAAATTATAATGAGGTAGAACTATTATAACCTATCCAATATTTTGAAATTAAATAAGATCTGTAAAATAACTAATGCAATTATTTTACAATACTACTTTTTTGGCCTTTTAGTATAAATAGCTACCCTTATTTTTAAAGTGAGGATTACCATGACAACAGAAGATGAATGGATTGACATTGAAAAAAGCAAAAACATTGACGAAGTGAGAAACACCAAAGAGTATAAGGACTGGGTTAAGGATGTAAAAGAACGGGATAATAAATGCTGTGTCTTGTGCGGAGCCGGCCAGCATCTGGAGGCTCACCACGTTTTCTCGTTTAAGAATTTCATACCTCTTAGACTGGATTTGGATAACGGAATAACCCTCTGTCACTGGTGCCATAAAAAGTATCATGCCTTTTACAATCTGGAAAACACCAATCCGGTGACACTTCTGAAATTCTTTAAGGAGTTTAGGTTTTAGTAATATCGCCTAAGAGCGAAAATTGTAGCAAACTAGCTTAGTATATACAAAAATCTTACTTTTCAAATGCTCTCTCTAATTCTTTATATACATTATAAACCTACTTATTATTATATCAATTAGACTCAGGAGCTTGAATATGAATAATGAAATTGTAAAAACATTATTGTATACCAGTGAAGACGGAGCAGTGGCCATAAAGGTAATTATTGATTCTGAAAATGACACAATGTGGACTACACAAAAAACCATGGCAGAATTGTTCGGTAAAAATATCAAAACCATAAGCAAACATTTAACTAATATTTTTGAGTCCGGAGAGTTGGTAAAATCAGAAGTTACCTTCAATCCGAACGATTCCACTAATAGTGGAATCGTTATTATAAATCCCGATGCGAAGACACAACCAATATTATACAACCTGGATGCCATTATCTCAGTGGGCTATCGCGTAAACAGCAAACAGGCAACACACTTTCGCAGATGGGCGACAAGCGTGCTTAAGGAGTATATTGTAAAAGGTTTTGCACTGGATGATGAATTATTAAAAAAAGGCTCAAGATTCGGGAAAGATTACTTTGACCATTTGCTTTCAAGAATCCGTGAAATACGTGCATCAGAGAGAAGATTCAATCAGAAAATCACTGATTTATATGCAACAAGCGCCGACTACAATCTGGATGCCGACGAAACAAAAGACTTCTTTGCCACAGTACAGAACATGCTACTCTTTGCAATAACCGGCCAGACCGCCGCTGAAATCATAAAATCCCGAAGCGACAAAACTAAAGTTAACATGGGACTGACAACATGGGAAGATGCACCTCATGGAAAAATCCTGCAGGCAGATGTGGTAATATCAAAAAACTACTTAAATGAAGTTGAATTGGATTCACTGAATACCCTGGTTGACGGTTTTTTGACCTTGGCAGAAACAAGGGCAAATTCCCAAAAGCCAACATTCATGAAAGACTGGAAAACATTGCTTTACGGATATCTTGAATTAAGCCAACTGCCACTACTTGAAGGAAAAGGTAAAGTTTCAGCTGTTGAAGCCAAGACACATGCGATTAATGAGTATAAGGAATTCAGAATAGATCAGGATAGAAACTATGAATCTGATTTTGATAACCTGATTAAGTCCATTAAACGACTGGAAGGTAAAAAATAATACATATCTGGAGAATACCTCTCCCAGATACTTTTGAAATCATTTAAGGAGTTTAGGTTTTAGTGGATAGTAATATATAATATATAATTAGACTGCCAGTATTAATTACAAATTAAATTTTTCTTTTGACATTTCAATAGCTTTCATTAAATTATCTAACTTAAAAGGAACATGTTTCGGATATATTTTTAGGCTATTTATCAAATACTTAGCATGATTTTTATATAAATTGCCCCTTAAATTTTTATTTACTTTAAATTTTGAAGTAGAAATTGCAATTACATAAAATGTGTCATTTTTATTTGAAATAAAAATATAACCTGTATTATGGGATATTCCATATTCTTCATCAAATTCTTCATTGATGACATTGGTTATTTTATTGATATAACCAATATCTAATTTTAACTCATTAATTTTGACATTCTTTTTAAAAATTTCAAATGAAAATTTAGAAATGTTTTCAGTAGCCTCTATGGTGAAAACTTGATATATAATATCATTATTTATATCAAAATAATATTTAGCATCACCTTCTTCAGTTTCTATTTCATTTATTACTCCTACTATAGATGCAGATAATTCTTTAAAACTTATTTTTTTAAAAATATTTAATTTTCCTTCAAGTTTAGAATCTTTATAGTAATAAATTCCTGAAAAATCTAAAAATTTATTAAACTCATCATGAGAATATCTTTTGTTCCCTAAAACCATGAATACTATATCTAGATTATTTTCATTAGCATAACTCTGCAATAATTCTTTATCAAACATTAATAAAGATCCAGTATTATCTATTTCAGAAAAATCAAATCCAACAACATCATTTTCATGGTAAATAAAACTATCAAAATCCTTATAGTATAAATTAAAATAATTAAATAGCTTTTTATTTACTTTTAAGTAATGATTATTATTTATTGAATCCCATTCCATTGCGCTAGAATTTATCACTGGAAATTCGACTTTTAAATTCAAAGGTCTTATTATTCTATCCTCATCATAATCATTTTCATACAACCAATTAAAAGGTGATGAATTTGGAATTTCTTTGTTAAAAATATTATGTAAATCATAAGATTCCGGTATTAATTTCCACTCAATCCTACAATATTTAAAATAATCTATAATTTTTTTAGATTTATTTCTAGGAATTAATAAACATTTAATTTGAAGACTAACATCTTTATCTGGGAATTGATATTTGTCTTTTAGTAACGGTAATGCTTCTTTCCAATTAAAATATCCTTCTAAAATTAAAGCATTTAAGTTTGAATCCCCAAAATCATATGCTGTTTCAATAAAATTTATAGGATTAGGTAAATCATCTATGGTTAACATATAATCTTCTTTATCAAAATTAGCAACATCATATAAATTAATAAAAGGATTTTCGATTTCTAGATTACCATCCAAATTTAAAATAGTTGGGTCAATATCTCTAATAAATAATTGCCAAGCCCCATCGAAATCTATTTTATCATCATTGCCAAAGTGATTTCGATCAATTTGTTCATATTTATCAGAGACTTTAGCTAAAATTTCATTAAGGACAATCCATTGATATTTTTTACCAATTCTTTCAACAACTGCTTTGTCACGATTTTGAAACCTAATAAATGTATCAAAATCACCATGCAATCTTGCATCATAACCTAATTCAAAAATTCTTTTTAAAGCTAATTTCATTAAATCATAATATGAAATATCATCTTCGTTTAATTGATCTTTCCAAATAGCTAAATTTGATTGAAACACATATTTACCAAAATCACCTAATCCATAAAAATTCCCTTCATTATCATGTTCAACACCCATTGAAAAAAAGATTTTTCTGATAGCTTTATGTTCATCCTTTAACAATCTTATTTCATCATCAGATGGAATTTCTGGAAAATTCTCTTGGAAATAAGGAGGTTTTATTTTATCTAAATTAATTTCAGGAATATCCATTAAATTCAAAATATACTCTATTGTATTTTTAGCATAATCTCTAAGTAAAATATTTGGATAAATTTCCCCTTCAACATTGAAAATTACTTCATAAACATAAATAGCTAACCTATCAAGATTTGAATTGTTTGTATTTAATAAAGTACAACCATATGCAACTGCAAACAATCTTTCATAAACATAAGGATCATTGACATTTTCAAATTGTTTTAGAATTTCAATCAAGACATCAATTCTATTCTTCAAAATATAAACTAATGCTTTTGTCGAATAATCTCTTAATTTCCTATGGGAACTTGTTAAAAACCATGACAATATAATTGAATATAATTTGACTGAATTATCACTGTAATTTGTAAAACTATTTGTGAAACAAAATTTCACGATAGTTTCCAAATCATCAGATTCCATATAGTCTTTATTAATAAATATTGTCCATAAGTAATCCCTATCGGGCAAACTCATATTGAATAAAAATTTATGAGTGAACTCTGCATTCAATAAATGATTTTCAATTGGAGCTAGATATATTAAAGTTTTTAAAAAATCATCAGCAGTCCCATGATACTTTAAAACATTATTTTTAATATAATCCAAAATATTATCATTTATTGAATAACATCTCCATTTTAAACTATAAACAAAAGATTCAATAATATTATAATCTTCTTTTAGGTTTTCGGGAATTATTGAATAGAATTCCTTTCCAAATTTCTCAGGAATATAAATTGAAAGCATGTTTAAAATTTCTTCATCTGAAAATTCAATATCCGGATGTAGAATTACTCCACTTTCCGGATATTTACTGAATAAACTGCAAAATTCTTCCAAATTTTTATTATTTAATAAATATTCCACATTTAAATAATCAGCAAGCAATTGAAAAGTGATATAAACACCCTCAAGATTCCTCCACTTTAATCTGATTAATAAACCTTCATCAATTAGTGAATTTAAAAAATTAGTTGCGAAATTATAATCTTTTAAGAAATTAAATACAATATCATATGCCTCTTCAAATTTTAATCCGCCATATATTCCTTTTTCAATTAATTTTAATAATGACTTTTTCACTAAGTTTATTTCATTAGGGTAATTATAAATACTTGATAAATTCTTGTTTATCGATTTAAAATATGCTTCAAATAAGTTTATCAATCCATTTAAATCTTTAATTGTTCTATCATTTGAAATTGTTTCACAATATAATTTCAAAAAAAGAGGATTGTAAAATTCGTGGCGAAATAACTGACTATTATTTACAGGTAAATTATAATAATCAAAATATTTTAAAATAACTTCTTGGGTATTGTACTTAAATCCTTCTAATGTAACATTAGAAACTATTTCATTAAACTTTTCATGAAGTTCCAAATCATCAAAGTATTCTTTTCTAATTGATAATGCACAACCAATCCATTTTCGTTTAGATATTGAATTTAAAATTTGAGTTAAATAATTATTCCATAAATTTATGCTTTGACTTTCATTTAAAGCATCGATTAATATTAAAATGCGGCTTTTTTGAATTTGAGCTTTGCATTCTAATGCATCTAGAAAATTTTCGAAGTTAAAATTCCTTAAATCTAATTCATCCATGATTGTGATTCTAGGATTTTGATTGTTTGAAAATTGATGGCCGAAAAGTAAAATACAATTTTCATTATTTTTAATTTTTTCATCTAATGTTTGTACAAATAAAAATGTTTTTCCAATACCTGCATCCCCATTAAATATGATAAATGGATTATTAATAACATTTACTTCTTCTGATTCTAAAAAAGTTTTAAATTGATTTAAAGAGTTTTTAAAACGAATATTAGAAAAATATAAATTTTTCAGTAATTTTTCATCATCTTTTTTAGCATTATCCTGTAATGAATCTATTATTTTTTCTAAATTTAAACTGAGATTGGATATATTTTCTATATGGCGGTTAATTTTAACAATATCTAACTTATCCATTTGAAAATATCTTTCTTCAAAGTTTAATAAAATCTGTTTAATCTCTTCCATATTTGTTTCAAAATTTGAATTGAAATTTAGATTATTTAATTCTTCGAGATTTAATCTATTTATTTTATCATTACAGCTCCAAGAATAATCTCGCAAAGAATATAAATATTGATTGATTTCATTGAAAAAATATTGCCTGAATGATTCGTTTCTTGATAATGAATTAAAATATTTTTCATTACCTGTTTTAATACTTAAATCAGGATTATATTTATTTTTAAAACTTAAAATTGTATTTTCGGCTTGTTCTTTAAACCAATGACTTGGCAGTTCTAATTCACCAAACCAAAATGATTTAAAACCCTCCATTTCAGGAGTGCTGATACGTTCAATAATTTCAGATTCACCCCAAAATTCTATTTCTAAATCATCCCTAGCATTTTCAAATTCTTTCCATTTTTTAATTTTATCTTTCAGGGTTTTATTCATCTTAAAAGGAGCATCAGTTGGAACTGCAACTATAATTTTTTTAAGATTAAATTTTTTAAAATTATTTACTGCATCTTCAATTGATTTTTCAATCTGATTCCATTGACTAGTGCCAAAAGCTGTCATGAAATATTTAGCTTGCCAACCTACAATCGAATCATCATCTAATTGCCAATAACACTCTAATCCCCCATCAGGATTTCCTAAACGAGTGAATTCTATAAATTTAGGATTTTTTTCTTTTCTAGCTAATTGACAAATAAACTCTTCAAATCCTGCTCTTTGATCTCCATCAATAGGTAAAATATTATTAAAGTTAACCATTTTAACACCCTTATTTATAATCTTCTTTTCCTGTGTCCGCATCATAATAAACGTTATCTCCATACTGTATCAAAGTCATTGAATCGATTTTGCAAGGTAATTTTCTTTTAGAAATTAATATGCTCGAATGATTATTTATTACAGCATTATAAATATTATATTTAAAAAAACCTAAAATAGGATTAATAGCAAAAATAGGACTATTAATATAAATAGCAATTATAAAAATAAACATTACACCCGTTGGAATTAAATCAACCCATGAAAAATTTACGAAAATAAATGGAACTAAATAAGTTACAATGAAAATCCCATAATCTGAATTTGAAGAATTATTTATTTTGCATTCAAATTCCATTAAATCTTCAGTTTCCCCAGGATTTAAAATCCATAATAATAATAACCATGTCAAAAAAATGCAAACTACAATAACTATCACACTAATAATAACAATACTATTATATTTAATTAAAGGATTGGGCTCAGTAAAAAGATTTAAAATAAATTTTAATAGTAATACTAAAAATAAAGGTGAAAACGCCACAATAGACCATAAAATTTTCCCTCTACTATTTAATTTCATTTGAAATTTTTTTGAATCAGACATTAATTTAAACCATTATTACTTTATATTTTTAATTTTAATTTCATCTATTGTAAACTTTTCCAAATTAATATAATGAAAGTTTGTATGTGATTGATTTGAATAAATAATTTAATTTATTAAATTCATTTTTAAATGTAAAATTCTTAAAAAAATATATAAATTAAACTGCATCTTATTTTAGAGTTTAATCAATATAACATGATTAAACATAATTCTATTAATAATACTATGATGAAATTTTTTTAAATATTTTAAAATTACAAATTCATATAAAATATTACTCTATTTAAATTTTAATCATCAGAAAATTATAGTTATAACAAAAATACTATAAAACAAGAAAAACAGAACTAAGATTAATTATTTATCCAAGGTGGAAAATATGAACAAATATGTAGAATTTGTTTCAGATGAGGACTTTCTAGAATGTGTCAGAAAAGTTGTAGACTCATATCAAACCCTAGATGAAAATATAACTCCCACATCAATATTGACCGAAAGCAAAAACACCATTGATGAATTCAAAACTATTTTTGATGTTTGTGTAAACCAGATTAGCTTTGATGAATGGTCAAAAATAGAATTGACAAGACAGCAAGACAAAACTATCAACAATAAGATTGGAGAATTTCATCAGGAACTTTTAGGAAAAGTCAATGGATGGGTGGATTTAGGTGTTGGTGATGAAACAGAAATTGATCTTAAAAAAGAAGACAACACAGTATTCATTGAACTGAAAAACAAATACAATACCATGAACTCTTCATCTGAAAAGACATGTCGTGAAAAGCTTGAAAAAGTTATTGAAAAATATCCTGATGCTACTGCATACTGGGCATATGTTATAAGCAAGAATTACAAATCAGAATGTAGAGTTTGGAAATATCAACAAAGAGAAGATGAAAGAATAAAAAGAATAAGTGGAGATAGACTATATGCAATGATAACTGGAGATTCTCAAGCACTTGAAAAAACATTTGATGCAATACCAAAAGCGATAGTTGAAATATTGAGCGAAGATTACAGACTAAGCAAAGATGATGAAAAACTTAAAATGGAATACAACAATATAATATTCAAAAATGAGGATGATTAAATGACAAATAAATATGTTGATTTTGTTTCAGATGAGGTGTTTCTTGAAGAAGTTAAAAGAGTTATGGATTCTTATCCAAATGATGCTCAAGAAATACCATCAGCAATAGACTTACTAAAAAAATCTAAATATGGACTTGATGAATTTAAGATAATGTTTGATTTATGTGTGAATGATATTAGCTTTGAAGAATGGGTTAAAGCAGAACGAATAAGACAAAATGGTAAAAGCATTGAAAACAAAATGGGTGAATTCCATCAAAGATTGTTAGGTAGAGTAGAAGGTTGGCAAGATTTAGGAACCGGTGACAATAGCCACGTTGATTTAAAAAATGATGATGGAACCATATACATTGAATTGAAAAATAAATATAATACAATCAATAGTGGATCAGGAAAAACTGTGAGAGAAAACCTTGAAAAAATTGTACAGGAAAATGAAAATGCAACTGCTTACTGGGCATATATCATACATAAAAATTACAAATCAGATGACGTAATCTGGGAAAAGAAGAATTATGAAAATAATGAAAGGATAAGAAGAATTAGTTGTGATAAAGTATATGAATTAGTTACCTGTGACCCTCATGCTTTGAAAAAAACTTTCAGAGCAATCCCCATTGCAATTAATGACATATTAGGAACTGAGAGAGAATTTTCAAAGGAAGATAAAAAGATAATTAAAGAATATGAAGACCACATCTTTGATGATTAAAACAAAGTTGTCTGACCTTCTTTTCTTTTATTTTTTCCAGTTAAAGCTTTAATCACTTCACGCCCAACTGCTTCAGCAACCCTTACAGGAACGGCATTGCCTATCTGTTTATATTTTGATGTTATTCCTCCTTCAAATTCCCATTCATCTGGAAATGACTGGATTCTTGCATATTCCCTTACTGTAAATGGTCTTACCTCATCAGGGTGGCATCTTTCAGTTTGTTTTTGGCATGGTGAAGTTGTCAGTGTCAGGCATGGCTCATCCCATGATATTCTTCTTGCCATTCCACGTTTTCCACCACCCGAATAGAAACTTTTACCCATATACTCTTTTTGAACTTCTTCTGGAAGATCTATCCAGCAGCCACCAGGAGGAACAAGTTCAAGCACTTCCTTTTTCTTATCGGAGTATTCTGTTCCTTCAGATTCGGGAACATCTTTTAGGGCATCACGCAGCACTGGATTTCCTTTGACTTTTTTTGGATAGTTGAATATCAATCCTTTTTTGGTTCCAACAAGAAACATCCTTTTTCTTTTTTGTGCTACACCATAGTCCACCGCATTCAGGACTTTGTATTGGACATCATATCCGAGTTCGTTTTCCAATACGTTTACTATGGTGTCCATGGTTCGTCCTTTGTCATGCCTGACTAAACCTTCAACATTTTCGATTATGCACATTTTCGGATTGGTTTCTTTTATGCATCTTGCAAAATCAAAGAATAGTGTTCCTCTTGTATCATCAAATCCCCGTTTTTTACCGGCATATGAAAATGGCTGGCATGGAAGTCCTGCCACAACTATATCCGGATGATATTGAGTAAAGTCAACTTCTTTTATATCTGCATGTAGCACATTCCATTCAGGCCTGTTTTTATGGAGTGTTGCTACACAATCCTTGTCTATTTCCACAAGCAGTTCGTGTTCAAGGCCTGCTTTTTCAAATCCGAGTGCCAATCCTCCTGCACCTGCACATAATTCTACAACTTTTATGCAAATTATATTTTGTATTAACTAGTATATAATATCTACCCAATGATATTTAAATGTTACTTTTTCAACTATTAAAACAAATCAAAAATGTTATTTAACATAAAGAATATAATATTGACTATGAAAATCAATGAAGAGACAAAAGTGAGAAACCAAGGTGAAATTTCCCTGATAACTACAATACCTAAAACCTATGTAAAGGCTTTGAAAATAGAATCCGGAGATACCTTAGAGTGGATACTTGATACTGAAACAGAAAGACTAGAATTAAATATAATAAAATAATAGTGGGAGAATAACAAGTGATAACAGAAAAACAAAAAAAGTCCGTGAAAAAATACGAGAATAAACTTAAAAAACTTATTAATGATGAAATAACTTATGAAAAATCAGAGAATTATGAAAAACTTAGAACACGGTTGATGGATGGAAAAACAGATGAAAAAGAAACCATACTTCATTTAACATGTACATTTAAAAATTATAATGAAAATCCCAAACAAGTCAAATTTAAAAGTTATGACATAATTGATACTGAAATCAATGAACTGGACAGAGTTTTAATTACTGATGAAAATTTTCAGGGCATGAATCAAGAAGGAAAAGTAGTAAAAATAAAACCAAAAGAAATAATAATTGAATATTGTAAAGAGGATTTTAAACCAGATATTTCCCATTCATATCGAATCGATTTATATGTAAAAGAAGGCACATACAATCGCCAACTAGAAAACTTAAAGCCCCTTTCACCAGATGGAAAATATGCACTACATTTCGCATTAAAACATGAAGAACCTAAAAATTACAAAAAACAAATTAAACATATTAATTTTTACGATACTGAATTAAATACATCACAACGAAAAGCTGTTTTTAAAAGTTTAAATAGTAAACACTTCTTTTTAATACATGGCCCTTTTGGAACTGGAAAAACAAAGACCCTAATTGAAATCATAAGACAGGAAGCTCTCATAAAAGAAAAAATATTAATAACTGCTGACAGTAATGCGGCTGTTGATAATATTGCACAAAGATTAATAGACATCGATTTAAATATACTTAGAATAGGAAATAGCAGAAAAATTAGTGATACAATAAACGAACATTCTTTATCTGTACAAACTAAACAACATCCATGTTACTCCAAAATTGAAGAAAATAACAACATCATATCAGAATTATATAAAAAATTAGATAAAACAGATATTGAACCTCAGGAAGTTAAATACATTAGATTTAAAATAAGAGAAACACATGAAAAAAATGACAAAATATATTCTAAAATTCAAAAAGACATCATTGATAACCATAAGATAATTTTAACTACCAACACATCAGCAGCTTTAGATGTGTTATCCCATTGTCATTTTGATGTTGCAATTATAGATGAAGCCTCCCAAACAACAATCCCTAGTGTTTTGATTCCTATTGCAAAAGCAGATAAATTTATATTAGCAGGTGATCCAAAACAATTACCTCCAACTGTTGCAAGCAATAATAATGAACTAAAGATAACATTGTTTGAGATATTGCAAAAAAATTTTCCTGAGCAACAGAAATTCTTAAATGTTCAAAATAGAATGAATGAAAAACTTATGGAATTTCCAAACAGGGAATTTTATAATAATAAATTAAAATGTGGAAAAGAAGCAAAAAATTATTTTCTTAAAGAAAATGAAGACCCCTATTTTCATGAAAACCCCATACTTTTTATTGATACCTCCAAAGATAAAAATAATGAAGAATCTCAATATAAAAATTCAACATCAATCTATAATACGTTAGAATCACAAATTGCATCAAGAATTGCTAATCGATATGTCAAATCAGGCATTCCTAAAAGTGAAATTGGAATTATAACTCCCTATGTTGACCAAGTTAATTTAATAAAAAAACAAACTTCCATTAATGTTGACACAGTAGATGGTTTTCAAGGAAACGAACGAGATGTAATCATAATATCTTTAGTTAGAAGTACTAATTCCAAAAATATAAGCTTTATTGCAGACCCTAAAAGATTAAATGTAACACTTACACGTGCAAGAAAAAAATTAATAATTATTGGCAACACCAAAACACTAAAACAAGAATATATTCTCAAAAAATTGATTAAATTTTGTAAAGAAAATAAATCAATTAAAAGTAGCAAAAAATTTAAAAAAAATAATTATAATATAAATAAATACTCATAATTACTAGAACCTATCAATACTTCGATTATGAATCCATTCACGATGCTTTCCAATAGATACCCTTACTATAACATCAATCAAATCAGTTTCATCAATCTGTTTGAAATAATATTCAGCCGGACCTTCAAGCATCTGCCTTAAATCATAAAAAGGTCTTGGTTTGACAGCATCCGGATGCATCAATCCATATTTTTTCAATAGCTTAACATTTTCTGTTTCGTATTTCTCCAATCCGGATTTCTGCACTTTAGTCGCCACTGTCTTTTCCTTTTTGCAGAATATCTTTGCAATCTGTGATGAATCAATTAATATACTAGATTCAATTAATAGCAATGTTATTTCATGCCCTTTAACTGTTATTGTTGTTGGATGTGAATTTTCACTATCTAGTATTAATTTCATTTTATTTCCTCAGAAATATGTTTAGCTAGGAGAATTAACTCCCAACTATTTAAGCCCTGAACTTACCTTTAATAATCCTATTAGGTGCATTCATCAAAACACCTACTGAGGTGAGTATGAATAGCTTTGTATACATCGGCAGTTCATCACGAATATCTTTACGCATGAATTCAATCAACGGATAGAAATCATACACATCACCGTCAGGTCCGAGTGGTGCAACAGTTGTTCCTGTTATCTTTGAGTATAACAATTTCATTCCAGGATTTTGATAGTCCATACCGATGTATGTTTTCTCGGCAATTTCAGATCCACCGTCACAAACAGCAGTGCCCAATAAATCAATATTGTCAATACCATAATATGATTTGATTGCCTCTACTGGTTCAACCTGCCTGTTGCTTGCAAACATATCAGACTTTAATGTGGTCAATGACTTATAATTGACTGCCATGCTGTTTAGGTTACAGAAGCTTCCGGCAGACTCTTTAAACTTTTCTTGAGCTTTTAAAATAGTAACTCCACTATCATCACCAGAACTATGATTATATGTTGCTACCTTATCGTTGTTTAAAATCATGTTGATGGCAGCCTGCTCAATGCTTCTTCCTATAAGAATCCCAACATCCTGAAGCATATCATGCACACTTATCAAATTGGAATCAAGCATCTGCGCTGAAACATTCAAAACACCTCCGATTGTATCGATTGATACTGTATCACTTACAGGTTTTCTTACATTCAGCTCCTGAAGTGTTGCTCCAGGCGCAACATCCTTTGCTTCGCCCAATTGACCTTTTGCTATTATCTCATCGATATTTACGCGTTGGGACATGTAAGTGTAATATTGGCTGTTTTCCTCAATTTCCTGCTTTGGAATCAGTCTTGTAAATCTCATCCATTTGGCTACGATTTGTGCCATCACTTCGTCTTGAACTTTAGCATTGTTTCCTTTAGTTAACATTTTTATCACCTATGGTCTGCATGTACCTGTAAGGGCAAGATGCGGTTTGTTCAACAATATTCCAACCTTGGACTGGATGAACAGTTTTGTATACTGCGGCAGCTCATCATAAATGTCTTTTCTCATGATTTCAATGATTGGATAAAAATCAGCAATATCTGGATCTGATGTGATTGGTGCTACAGTTGTTCCTGAAGATTTGGAATACAATACGGTCAACGGCGCATTCCTTAAGTCAAATGCAATGTAGTCCTTTTCTCCAAGCATTGCCCCGCCGTCTGCATGGGTTGTTCCCAAAAAGTCAATATTATCCACACCATAATAGCTTTGTATTTCCTCTATTGGCTGAACCAGCTTATTACTAATATATGCCAATTGCTTAATATAGCTTAATGTCCTGTAGGATTCCACCATTATTGTCAAATCAGCACCTGCACCGGAACTACCTTTAAATGCTTCCTGTGCCTTGATGACAAACTGACCGAAGGCTTCCATGGTATCCTCGGTTTGTGTGGTATTGTATGTTGGAACCTTAGGTGAACTTACAAGAGTATTGTAAATGTTTGTCTCGATTTTATTTGCAATGAGTGTTGCCACATCCGCCAATAAGTCCTCAAAAGAAATTCTGTCACTGTCAAAGACATCCTTGTTGACGTTTAAAACACCGCCCACTGTGTCAATGCTGATAGTGTCGGTTACAGGTTTTCTTATGTTTAGCTCTTGTAAAGACGCACCCGGCGCTAGGTCTTTTGCCTCGCCCAAAAGTCCACGTTTGATTGCATCATCAAGATTGATGTTCTGTCTGAAGTAGGTATAGTAATCAGAGTTTTCCTTGATTTCCTGTTTTGGAAAGAGTCTTGCCAATCTCAATCTTTTAGCTGACTCATCAGTAATTGTTTGAGCAATTACCTCATTTTGCACTTTTGTATCGTTTCCTTTTGTTATCATGCTTCACCTATGTCATATGGTCTGAACACTTCAATGTAGTTGTAATCATCGGAACTGGCAACAGGGTGCATTGCAATATATTCCCCATCATCAGATTTGATTGCCCCAGTACTGGTTAGGGCAATCCTGTCATTGACCTTAATGTTTGATAATCCACTAGCTAATTTTAATCTGAATAAATGCCCTAAAACTAAGATTGATGTTTTTCTTCTGCCACCTGTCATGGTGACTGGATCATTAACTGCAATACCTAAAATTATTTCTCCTTCTGAAGCAGTGTATTTTTTAACTGTTGGCTTTCCAATGTCTGAGGCATCAGATAAAGTCACTGCATCATCGACCTTGATTTTATCTCCTGCGTATTCATAACCAGGAGTCTCACCGGTAGGAGTTGTTACGGTGGTTGCAGTGATTGTGCCCTCATCCAATAGGAAAGTTGTGACTTCTTTTCTCTCTTCGAGCAATATTATAGAATCTGCCATTAAATTTTTCCTCCACTTAATTTATTATATAATTTATTATTTATAATATATAAATATTTATATATTATGGCTACTTTTTTAAAAATTTAGGGAAGATTTACAATAACGATTAATAATCAAAAATAATAAATAGAATAGGAATAAGTCAAAAATAAAGTTTGATACCTATTTCTATATTAAAAACAATATGGTTGATTAATTTATCTACAGCACAAACTTGTTAAATCTATTTATTTGACCTAATATTAATATATGTGGCATACCCCTCAGAAATAACATCAATTAAATGCCTTGGAAGACCAGTTGCTTCAATAATTTTAATAGCAAATGTCAATGGATTAAAATCCTTAAATTGACATTTTGAATATCCTCTATTTGGAATATTAATTGAAGTTTTAAGATTAATAGGCAGTTTATTTTCATTAATGAACCCCATATATTCATCAGAATTCATAAATGGAGTAATTGAATCAAAATTATTAAATTTATATTTAAAAATTAATTCATGATTACAATTAAATTTTTCCAATAATCTTTTATATTGGGTCAATATAGTTTGAAATGCAAAAATAGATTCTGCCAAATCTATAATTTTTAAATCACCATATTCAGAAACAAAGGAATCATAATAAATTAATGATTCATATTCTCTATTCAATGAAAGATTATCATATACATTAAATGGGAATATTAATTTTAAGTGCCCTTCTTTAAATAATTCTAACGTGAGTCCAGTTTGCATAGGGTCATTATCATACACGTGCCTTAGTATATAAGAATCTACAGAGCCATAGACATTATCAAAATTAATGGAAGCAGATAATTCTAACTCGTCTGTTAATTTTACATTTGAGTTAAAATTTTCCTTAAGATTTTCAAAGAATTCTTCAGAATAAAAATCTTCAAATAAAACCTCCTCAGGATTATTTAAATAAACATAAAATTCCAAATAAGGTTGAGTATAATACTCATCAAAGAAAAATGTATTGTCCATGAATGAATTTATATTTTTTTGAAAAGATTGTTTTTTATCAATTAATTTATCAAATTGGTATCTATTATCAATAGCTAATAGTTTTGAAGTTTCACCAATCCTCAGATAAATACTACCATTACTAATATATGGTGCATCATGACCCTCAAATACTTGAACTACTAAAACAAATTTATTTTTAGGAATTTCTACAAGTTTAGTCTCAAAATAAGGAATGGGATCAATGTTATCTTTAATAATATTTGTAATTTTATCAGTAGGCTTTTTATTATCTTCCAAATCAAAACCAATAATTTCAGAAGGTTTACTTTCATTTTCATTTTCTTCTATTCCAATAATATACCAACCCCCCAATGAATTTGCAAAAGATGCAATTGAATTGGCTATCTTTTTATTTTTAGGAAATGATCCTTTATATTCCATAACCCATCCTTCTGAAACATCATTTTCTGTTAATTTTTTTAAATCTTCGTATTCTATTTCTGAGATATTTTTATTAAACGGATTGTACATTCTATCACCTTTTAAATGGATTTATTCATTTATTATTTATTAAACATTTTAATAAACATAATTTATAAAAGTATCATTAATTTAATTAATTCTAATTTATCATACTCTTAATCATCAATAATTTGTTCAGTTCTAAAAATCCAATAATAGCATATATTAAAAATAATAACTATTATAAATCACTTCCAATAGATAGGGCATTATATAAAGTAATCCTTTCTAAATCAATGATTAAAAGAAAGATTCAATCATTAAAACATGACGAAACGACATTAAATTATTCATGTGAACTTTAAAAAGAAAAAACTAAGAATACTAATTATAAAGAGGTATTATAAATTATGAACAAAGATTTAAAACGAATATTGAATCAAATTGAAAACATTAGAAAATCTCAAATTAGAATAAATGATAGTTTAATGAATTCAAAGTCTGCTATAGATAGCATAAGAGCATTAGACATGCACCAACCAAACATCACCAATACAGCAAAATTAATGAGAGACA